>CAZZEA010000047.1:0-6004 GCA_964652925.1 uncultured Candidatus Peribacteria bacterium
TGGTTACTATTTTTATCCTGATAGTGTTGATGTAGGAATATATCAACTTATTTGGGACATAGATGGTAAACAATTTACAGCTCAAGTTACTGTTTTAGGTGGACCAAATGTTTCGGTTCATCAAGATACGGTTTTTGGTTGTGTTGGACAAAATGTAATGTTATCAGCAGTTGGACAAGCTGATTACTACTGGTGGACTTTAAACGGTGATACTATTTCAACAAGCCAATATCATTCGGTAATAGTTGAAAGTAATCCTGTTAATTATGGTTTAATAGCTAGTAAGTATTATCAACTAGAAAATAAAACTTGTTATACCAGAGACACTACTACGGTATCTTCTATTCCAACAGGTTTTACTTATGTCCAAGAAACTGGAGACGGTCAATTTGGTCCAATCTTTGGATCAGAAGTTACCTTTACTCCTGACTTTCAATATGCACAAACTTATTCCTGGAATTTTGGGAATATTTATGTATATGGGGGGGGTGTTTCGAGCCAGATGTCACCGACCTATAACTATAATCCATGGTTTGGTTACTTTACAGTAACTCTTACTATGAATTCTGTGTGTGGTGTAACAATTGCGACACAGATTGTTAGAGTTAACAAGCTGGTGGTTACTGGAATAGACAATCCTTTAACAAGTGCGGATGATATTACTATTTATCCAAACCCTGTTGAGGATCTTCTTAAACTTAATTTTGGAGACAAGCGTGTCTCTAGAGTTGAGGTTTGGGATGTTGCTGGAAGATTTTTGGTAGCACAGGAATTTGGTCGAACTGAGTTTGTTTTTTCAACTCAAATTGACGTAAGCAACTATCAACCAGGATACTATATGTTAAGAGTGTTTGGTAAAGATGGAGGAGTTTTCTCCAAAAAATTTATCAAGCAATAGTAAAATAATCGTATTTCTAAAAAGCCCCCTGTTTTCCGGGGGCTTTTTTGTTAATTTAAAGGAATGAATTGCCACACTACCGTTCGCAATGACTTATTTTTCGAAATTGGTAAGGACACTACAAAGTTCTACTTTTCCCATTCCATTTCCTACATATTCGACTATTGAACAGAAACGGAATTCTTTGGCGGAGGGGGTGGAACAGTCGGTGTCTCAACCCGTAGGGCAGTCGATATATTCTCCGCCAATCTGGGTTGATTCTTTTTTGAAAACTCACAATCATTTTATTTGTCTAAAAAAGTTTCCTTCTTTACTTTGTGGTTGTTGTCCCGGGCAAGCTTTCCAAGCTCATCATGTTTCACAAAGAGAATATTGTAAATTTCATGTATTATTTGTTCATAGTTCTATTGTTAACGGTTGAATGACACCGCTTGCATAGAAATATTGTTGTCCATTAATAGTAGTAGTCAGAATTATATAATTTCCTGAACCAAACCATGGATCGTTATCCAACAAAGGAGATCCTTCATCAATTGATGGATTTAATTTTAATCGTGTAAGTTCTTTATCTCAAGCTCGTTTTTGTCGATTAGTATTTCTAATATTTATCATCTGTTCTACTCATTCTCTAGCGAGGTTGATGGCTATAATTTTTTGTCTAGTTTTTTGTAAATACGTGTTACTATTTCAAAGTGCTTGTATAACGGTAATTAATCACAATCAAATCAATACAACAATAACAATAACTTCCATAATAGTAAATCATTTTCTTTGTTTCATTTCTCTATTTTCTGTTTGAAAATAAAAATCACAATAGTATAGTAGTGATTGTTTTTGGACTTGCAATAGTTTTAGTTTTTGTCGTTGGATATGACAGATACCGTAGTTACGTATATTTTCTTTTTATTACTCGCTATTTTGGTAATTATAGCTTTTGTTATAGGTAATGAAAAAATGATAAAAGTTCTTTTGGGAAATTATATTTTGGCAACTCTTTGTCTGGCAGCAAACCAATCGTTGGACGTACTTACGCAATTTCTTATGACAACACCAACAGTAAAAATTCTGACTTTTTCTTATAACGATATTGCTAATTTTATTGTTTGAGGGAAAACCAGTATTGTTTTGATATTATATCTTCTTTTGTTGTTTTTAATGTATCAAAAATCTAGGATTCGTATAACACTTCCTGGTGATGAAATTTTACAAAAAACATTTTCTTTGTTTCTTGTGCCTTTGACTGTTATTAGTTTGATTCTGACTTTGGAAATTGTGATTTTGGGTATGAATAGTTTGAGCCCATCTTCTTTGGAAACTATGGCTCGTAGTTTTACGAGTAATTATTATATTATTCAATTTATTGTGCTTACCCCTGTTTGGATTTTTTTGCATGGATTAGCGACAGTTCTTATTACAACGGAAATTAAGATGAGTATCAGGACTGATATTTAATCAAAAAATTACATTCTTTCCAAAAAACTCATACCGATCAGTTCCATTACGGTTTTCATTCTTTCGAGCGTTTTTTGAAGAAGTGAAATTCTAGCTGACTTTAAAGGTTCTTCTGATTTGAGAATTTTAATATTTGCATAATAACTATTTACGAGTTTTGAAATATCTAATAAATACCTACATAATATATGAGGAGCTAATTCTTCGTTACTTTTTACTATAACTTTATTTCGTTCTGCGATTTTTTTGATAAGATCAATCTCTAATTCTTCGGTAAGTAATTCCCCTAGGTTTTTTGGAGATATATGTTGTGTTGGTTCTGGATTGTTGTCTATTAAGCTTTGAATTCTAGCTCCTGTATAAAGGATATACGCTCAGCTTTCTCCTTGCATATCCAATGCTTCATCAACATCAAAAACAATATCCTTGGAAATATCGCTTTTTATTAGGAAAAATCTAAGCGATCCGATAGCAATTTTTTCTGAAACATCGTCCAATCGTTCTGCGTCTTTTTCTGGATTACGTTCTTTTGTTTCTCGATATGCTTTTTCGTGTATCATGTGCAACATTTCATCTATAGTAACCGTCCATCATTTTCTACTTGCAAAAGGAAGTCTTTTTTCAGCCTTTTCTTCTTCTGTAAGTTTATATCAAAAATTAAGTAATGTTTTCGGTGTAAGATAAACAACACCATATCCCAAAGGTCTATATTCTTTGTTTTTGTTGAGGTAACCAAGGAGTTTAAGTGAAGACTTTACTATTTCTTGAGGAGGAATTTGTCTATTATCAATAACCGTAACAGCTATATTATAATTTCCAAATTTTTCTTTGAGTTCTCCACTAGCTTCACCAGTTGTAGTATAAATAATATTTCCACTTGGTTCGTGAGCAAAAGTTTTGTATAAGAAATCTTTGGTAAGATATCCTAATTTCCACAAAGCAAAAGCGATATCCTTGGCAGTATACGTAGCAACACCGTCAGATTTAATTAAAATTTGATATTGTTTTTCTTCTTTTTCGTATTCTGGTAAACTAGAAAGATCTATAATTCGACAACCCATAGCTTCACCCTCATCAACATATTTTACATATCCTTTTTCTTTGAGAAGTTCAATTGCTTCCGCAAAAAATTTCATATGAAGAATATCGGTTTCCCAGTTAATCATATCAAAAGAGGCGTTCATTCTTCGACATGTTTTAATCTGTTCTAGAGCACATTTTTTTGTGTATTCTTGGTGGATTTTATAAATATCTGGGTCTTTTCCTTCTTCTATTTTACGAAGAGTTTCTGACAATAATTTCTTAAATTCTGGGTCTTCGTCTTTCGCTCTCATTTGAGTATATATTTCTCCACAATAATGGTCGAATTTTTTGTCTGTATGTATAGGTAAACCATAATGCATGTGTCAGACAATATTATAACCGACATTTACTCAACTATCGTCTCCGTAATTTGATGCGTGAGTTTGATATCCTAAGTATGTAAATATTTTTTTAACACTATTTCCTATACAAATATTTCTAGCTTGTCCGATGTGAAGTGGTTTGTTTGGATTTGCACTCATGTACTCTACCAAGACTTTTGTATCTTGGTTGTCTCGATCTGCAGGTGTAGGATCTGGTGTTGTATATACATCTTCAATTAATAGAAATTTGTTTATGTATGCATTTACATAAGGTCCAACTGCTTCAAATTTTTCAAAAAATTTGGAATTAACATCTTTTACAAAATCTTGAGCAATTATATTTGGAGATTTTTTGAGTTGTTTAGACAATCAAAAACATGGAAAAGCAAAATCCCCTCCAATATTTTCTGGTGGAATCTCTATGAGTTCAATTATTTCTTCAAAAGACATATCTGTTTTATGTCTTATAATTTCTGCAAAATGATTTTTATATTTTTGCAACATCTTTATTAATCATGGATTAAAATGTGGATTGAGTTTTTATTTTACTGACTTGCTCTTCGTTATCAAGGTATATTTTGTTTGTCTATATTTGTCTATATTGGGTTTTTATTGTAAAAGACGAGTTTCTTCGCGTCATTTTTGGGTTTGTTCTAAGATAAGGTTTCGTCGATTTTTTTCTTCTTCATAATTGTTTTCTACAGAATTTCGTCCCAAAAAATCTTTGTAGAGATTATAGTTTTTTCTATTTTCTTCGTATATATTTGGTCGAATAGAATAAGCAAGATCAAGTATTTTTTTTGAAAATTTCTGATATAGGGGTTGCATAATTATAATTCATCAAGCTTGATCTATAATATATTGTTTTTTGTTGTTTTCATATTCATCAATCATATATTTTAAACTAAAGTCAGATTTGTTTTTTTGTTCCTGGATATTTGTATTATCTATGTAAACATTTGTATCGCTGGTTGGTGTGTAATATTCGTTTTTTCAATACTCTTTGGTAATAATAAATTTATTGTCATTTTTCTGTATAGTAATCTTTGATCCAGGGTATATTATATATATTGTGTTGTTTGGTAGTTTTACAACAAACATGTTTTTTTTTGTTGAATTACTTATTTTTTCTTCAAAAGTTATTGATCTAGAGTTGTTTTCTACTAAAAATAAATGCTGATTGGTTTGTGACGGTTTGATTACTTGTTTTCCATATTCCGACTCTTCTTTGATTTCTACATTTTGAGGATCTCCCAAAAAAATATATTCAGTTTTTTGTGTTAAATAAAAAGATGATCAGTCAGGTTGTTGTTGATATAATGGTAACGTTCACAATAAAAAAAGAAAACCTATACCTATTATAAGGGGTATGCTTATTATTTTAAAAAAACTTTTTTTCAAAAATAAGATATTTATAAGGACAACCATCAAAATCAAAAATAATAAAGCTTGTTCTTGATGTAAATTACTATTTTTTCGAAAAAAATAGCACACAAATAGAGTTATCAGATTTGCTCATACTATTTGAAAAATTTTGTTGGAAAAAAACATGTTTTTTTGTGTTGATAAAAAAATCTATTCGTATATAAACAAAAAAAAACCTTTTTCAAATCGCTTTTTGTTGTTTTATTTTTAAATCATTTTTGGGTTTTTGGTTCTTTTTTTGTCGGAAGTAGCTTTTTGACTGATTTTTAAAACAACCATTTTTTTTAAAAAATTGCTTGATTTTAGATATTTTTTTACTATATATTGGTCTCAGCGTATTTTTTGTGCTGTGAAAATTTAGACGCAAATATGCGGATATGATGTAATTGGTGTAGCATAGCAGACTTCAGCTCTGTTCGTACGGGTTCGAGTCCCGTTATCCGCTAATTATAAACATTTATCTCTTCGTGTGTAAATGCTGAAACAAATTTTTGTTGGGTTGTTTGTTGCTCTTTTGGGTGGTGCGTTAATTTATTTTTCGCAAGCAGTTACAGAGTTGTTTTGAAGAGTTGAATGGTTCGAACGCAATATTGGTTCTACAAGAAATTGATATGTTGTTTCATGATTCCTTATAGTTGTTGTTGGTTTTCTTATTTTGTTTGGTGTGTTTCCAATTGGACAGCCTATTACAGAATCAACTCCTACTTTAGGATCTTAAGGTTTTATGGGGAGATGGCAGAGCGGTCAATTGCATCAGACTGTAAATCTGACGCCTCACGGCTACGTAGGTTCAAATCCTACTCTCCCCAATTTTTGGGCCCTT
>CAZZEA010000048.1:0-4823 GCA_964652925.1 uncultured Candidatus Peribacteria bacterium
GGTAAGAGATCTTACCTATAATTATCTGGTGGTGCTTTTGGAGTTATAATTAAGTCTACTTAAATAACTGAAATAAAACATTTGAAGACGATGTAGTTGTTTTTTTGGGAGAGATTTTTGTAGTAGTTTTTTCTATAATTGGTTGAGTCTCTACAGGTTCTTTAATTTCAGGATCCGTAACAACAATATTTTTTTCCATCACAACTTCTGGTTTGTCTCACAATGATTCTGTGCTACTATCAATCACAGGATTGAAAATTTCTTCAATTTCATCTTTATCAAATCCAAAAGACTTTGCTGTTTCTTGAGTTGTTGTTACTACGTTTTCCTTGAGATCATTCGCTCATTGTCTATCAATTAGTCGATAAATTGCATAAGCTATTGACAACAAAATTGCTACAAAAATTATTCTTTTGAGTAAAGTGGGCATAGTGTTTTACAAAAGAGATAAAGAAATTTTGTTTATTTTTTGTATACATCAAGCATTTTTGTAAACTCATCAGCTCCAGGAGGAAGTTGTTGCCAAAGTTCTGGACTGTATTCTATAAGTACAGAGGCTCCATTGAATATCATATTTCTTCTTTGAATTCTTTTTGATGCGTCAGATCAACTTACGCGGAACCAAGTAGAAAGAGTAGATCTCTTCTTTTCCACAAGATTTTCAATTCATCATCCAATAAGAACTCATTTTATATGTAATCATCAAGCATTACATCGTTGTTTTTCTAGGCTATCATTTCTGTTGCTTTTTATCGCATCAAACGTATCTGCAATAAAAATTCATTTTACTATTTGTTGTTTGTTGCAATTATTGTCTTTGAATTTAATTGTTCAATTTCCATTGTTTTTTACAATAAACATACCATTTACATTAACATCACCATGGACAACTAGATTTGCGTTTTTTACTATTAGAGTAAATGGTTTTGTTACACTGGCATCTTTAATTAATGTAATATCGCTACCATTACCATATAAGATATAGATGTCTTTGTTTGGCACTTTTTTTGCACTAGCGACATTACTTAGTCATCTAGGTGCAGTAGTTTTTACTGCCAATTTTTCAGCAGTTTCTATAAAACTTTTTACCATAAAATCTACATCATTTGATTGATATTCATTATCATCTAATACCATAACATCAGCAAGATCTGTTCTTGTAATAATATCATTTCCATTTATATCTTGAAAACCCTTGAGGTTGATATTTGTTGCTTTTGGAGTCATGCCAAATGCACTTTTTTGTACAAGATATGGTTTGGTAATAGTAAAATTAGTTTCACAAACATTATCTGTTTGAGAGCTTTTCTTTTTTAAATCACTATCACAATAGTCGTAAGTAATTTCTTTAAGTCTGAGTTTATATTCTCATAAGTCATCTCCAATAAAATCAAAAATATTTCTTTTTTTTGTATCTACGGCATATGCCCAAGTGTCGGGTTTCATATATCAAGAAAAATAGTTGAAGATATCGTAGCTAGCCCATGGATATGGATAAGCAAACCAACATCAGTCATCATAAATTGTTTCTGTATCTTGTTCTCAAGCTTCTCCAGGTTTTTGAATTTCAAAAACACATTTTAAAGAACTTTTAATAATTCTTTGTTGGTCATTTGATCAACAATTATAATTCTGTGCATAAGGATAAGAATTTCAATGTACAAAGGATTTTGCATTTACCCTCCACCAGAAAGGTAAATACTCTCATTTTTCTATAGAAATGTTTTCATTAAATACTGACAAACATTGTGCAGGAGCTACATCTTTTATAGAACAATTATGACATATTTTATCTCTATATTCCAAAGGAGCATAAGTATCCTCTTCATCAAGATACCTTCCAATTTTTGATCAGTTTGGTAAAAGATCACATTGTTCATAACCTTGTCTTTTTCCATCTCCACAAACTCCCAAAATTCCAACATCAAGCAAAACTTCATCTTCACAAGAAAATTGAGCTCAATTTACACGACATTCTATTGGCATAATTCTGTTTCCATCTCCATCCAAATCATCCTGTGAGTATTTACAAGTATATGACATAACATTATCTTCTTCTATTTCGGATTCATCCCCATTTCCACAAAATATTTGTAAGTTTGCATCTTGTCCATTTTTTGTAGAGCATTGTACTTCTACAGTTCATTCTTCATCAGAATTTACTATCACAATAGGAATGTTTACGTCTATATCACAGCTAGGTAAGCTTCTTCTACAAGCTGGTTGAGTAGTTCAGTTGGTTATTTCTTGTCCTATTTGACATGTTGCTTGGGCTAACATAGCAGTATTTTCATTTGAGTAGATACAATTTTTTTCTATCATGTTTAAGCTATTGTTAATACCAATTCAAACATATCCAGTAAAAATATCAGCCCCACCTCAACAAGTAATACGATATGGAGTATAAGCAAAAGCATATTGAGGAACACAACGAACAGTATTTGTTGTACTATTTTGTTGTGTTACTGTTACCTCATGACATCTTGGTTGATGTAAATTAATAATTGCCGGCTGGCTACAAACTTCAGTTCAATCAAGAGTTTGTATACATGCAGTATTTGAAATAAATCTCGTAGTGAGAACACAAGATCATCATTGGTTTTCACAAACTTGTCCGGTTCAATAATTTACGTTCAATGCTGTATCGCATGGTTCATCTCTAGTAATTAATCCATCTCCACATTCATATGGTTCTTCAATTTCTACTGAGCGAACAACATTGGTTCCATTATTATAAGAAATTGTAGCAGTAGGGGCAAATCTTGAAAAATTTATTCAATTTATTCTTCATTGAATATTTACTGATCCTTGTTGTCAGATTCAGATTGTTCCTGGATTATTAAAAGGAATTATAGTAAGTGGTCAAATATTTGGTAATGAGATATTCACATTATTTGCTGGTACATTACCATTGTTTATATAGTTTAATGTGAATGCAATGGTATGTCCGGAAGCAGCTCTTACAAATCAGCTATTAATGTTTCCAAGTTGTCGTGATTCGTTATGTACCGTAAGAGTAAACGTAATATTGTCATAAGCTATTACAGAAGATGTCAAAACAGAAATATCGTTTCCTGTAGTAACTTGAGCAGTATCTACATCAATTCTCGCTCTTGTAGTAAATTGAGTTCCAACAGCAAGATTTTCTGTTAGGGTTCCTTTTACTAAAAAGCTTCAAGTTTGTCCTGCCGACATAGATTTTCATAAATTTCGCAAGCTTTCATCTGTTCTTACGAAAGCAGGTAATTCCAATCTGATTTCAGGATTTCGAGCTGATTCTAATCCGCTATTTCCATAGGAGATAACATAGGTAATAGTGTCTCCTATTCTAAACCCACTAAAAGGCAAAGCTCCCAAATTAACATAAACATCAGACAATGCTGGTAAATCATATTTTATATCAAAGTTATTATTTGTCAGATCCAAGTCTATTCCTGTAAAGGAAATATCTCCAGAAAGAGAAATGCTTGTTCACTCTACAGGATAACTTCTAATGATTGAAGAATAGTTTATTTCTTTTTGTTCTCCTGATCATAATGTTATTCCGCTCAAAATTGTTGCTGTGCTTGGATGTTGATTTGCAGATGGAAATATTCTAAGTCTGATATTATTTGCTGTTTTTTGTCATAGATTGGATATTTTTATCTTATAATTTATTGTGCTTCAGCTATTTATAGTATTGATTTGGTTTTCTAATTCTGCTTTAACAGCAAGATCTGCACTTTTTACAAACATATAACAAATTCCAGAAAAACTATTGTTACTTGTTCCTTCTGTTTCGTTGCTAGCATTAATTGATCAAGACAAACAAAAATTTGTCCCTATTGGAAAATTTTGATCCATTAATCATGTAATAATGAATTTTCATGTAGTATTAGGATCTAGATTAGGAAGATTTGTGTTGTTTATGTTTAGATTTATTCAATCAACAAAAGCATTTATAGTAATATCTCTCATTGTTTCATTTCATCTGTTTTTATACCAAATCGAAAATCTGATTACATTTCAAGAAATTTCTGGATTTTCATCCATTTTTTCCACTTTTTCTATTTGTAAATCCAAAAATCTTGGTATTGTATATGTTGTTGTTGCTGTGTTGTCAGAAGTCATAAGTTCATTTCAACCATCTATTTGTCCTGTTGTTATTATAACTGTTCAAGCAAGAGGTGTTGACATTAATGTTGCATTCATAAGATATGTTTTTGTTGTTCACGAAGGAATTTGTCCAAGTTCCCAAAAATTAGGAGTTAAACCGTTTACAACATTATTATCAGATAACAATTGCGCTTCTGATAAAAAAGGGCTGAGAATGCTAGAAAGTCTTATATTTTGATTGCTAATTTTAGATCAATTGTTTTGTATAATTATTTCATATATAGCTTGTTCTCTACCAAAAATTGGCTTTGGATCAAGAAGGCGTTGAGATATGCTATAATTTATGGTAGGAAAAATTGTAGTAGTAGTTCGTTCGCTATCAATACATCTGTTAGAACCAATGTTTTTTATACAAGTATTTGTTGTTATAGTATCAAATACAAAAGAAGATGAAATAACTTCACCTGTTATTGAAATTGTTGCTGTTTTGTTTGCCGATAGAGAACAACTTGGATTTAAAAATCAATTAGCTAAGTTTACAGGTCATCAATTACAAGATCCAGCATCATTATTTATGCTAATATCTGTAATTTTAATTCTTGGATTTTGCCCTGCTGTTGACAATCTAAGTTCAAAAGTTTTTGCTGTAGAATTATTTTGTACAGTAAACTGAAAAGTTACAATACTTCCAGAAACTGCATAAGAAGAAATAATTTTCTTTTTAACAA
>CAZZEA010000048.1:4833-5877 GCA_964652925.1 uncultured Candidatus Peribacteria bacterium
TTGCTAGACAAGAAGTGTTGTGTGGAATAATATGTTCTGTTGCATAATTAAAAGGACTTGCATTAATTTTACATCTACAAACAGCACCAGGATTATTACAAATTTGTTTTTCCTGACAAGAAATAATTCAATTAGTAACTTGCGAACAAAGAGGATATTCTGTTTCTTGCGCAAAACTACTTCCTCAAGCAAGAAGTCATAGTGCTATAGTTATAGTACCAAGAATTTGTTTTTTCATTTCAAATATGAAGCAGTTAAAATGTGATTTAAATTATTTTATTTCTCAAATAACTTTTATAGAATCTGATTGTCATGGCAGTAACGTTGTATTTGAAAAGTTCCATATAAGAGGTAGTGTTGTTGAATTTTGGTTTAATGGTTCTAAATTTTGATTTGTAGATAGTAATATTGAGCTTTTATAGGTTAATGTACTTGGCCAATAATCAATAATTCTAAATCATTGTAAAGGAGCTGTTCAATTATTTCTATAAGTTATAGTAAAAGTAACTGTATCTCATGGTCATGCTGTTTCTGGGGTAACTGTTTTAGTTACAGCTAATTGATATGATGCTTGAGCTATTGTTACAGTAGTATTTGTTGATGTTTGTTGGATTCAAATACCATCAGTAAAAATTATTTTTCCTGTGTTGGTATGTGTTCCTACACAACTAGGATTGGTACTAGCTAAACCAGAGAAACTAACAACAAAAGATTGGTTTGGTGCTAATCAGTTTGCTAACGTCCATTGAGTTAGATTTCCAGCAGAAGTTTGTGTAGCTGGAATGCTTGTAGTTACACTTCATTCTACAAGAGATAAACAACTTGGCCAAACGTCTTCAACACGAACATCAGTTATGGTATTTGGGGTAGCATTGTTTGCTGTGATAGTAAATCTTACTGTTTGTCCTCATTGAACAGTGTTTGGAGTAGCAGATTTATTTATACTTACAGGGGTTGTACTGCAAAGTACTTGTTTTTCGGTTTTTCCTGAAATAGTTTGTCAATTACTTATGGCAGATCGTTTTACAACATTAAGTGCCGCAT
>CAZZEA010000049.1:0-1140 GCA_964652925.1 uncultured Candidatus Peribacteria bacterium
AACGATGGAAGTTTAAATGCAAAAGATGTTATCAACACATATATAAACAAAGCAAAAGAACAAAATAGTCAGACTTTTTCTTTTGTAAGATTTCATGAAGATTATGTAAGTTCGAATATCGACGATTTAATTTCCAAACCTTTGCGTGGAGCACCGATTGGGCTCAAAGATATTATTTTGACCAAGTGATATATTAGCTCGTGTGGGTCGAAGATGATGAAGGATTTTGTAAGTCCTTATAGTGCGACCTGTTTTGAGACCCTCGAGAAAAATGGAGGGTTGATGGTCGGGAAGACCAACATGGATGAATTTGCGATGGGCTCTAGTACGGAGACATCGTACTTTGGTAAAACCATCAACCCTCATGGAGTGAATCGTGTACCAGGAGGAAGTAGCGGATGATCTGCTACAGCGGTAGCCGCTGATTTGTGTATTGCTGCCTTGGGAACTGATACATGAGGAAGTATTCGCCAACCAGCCGCTTTTTGTAATATTGTTGGACTCAAACCTACCTATGGAAGAGTTTCTAAATATGGAGTACAATCTATGGCATCGAGTCTGGATCAAGTAGGAGTAATGACGAAAACGGTGGAAGACGCTGGAATCTTGTTGAAAGCTATCGCAGGTTATGACATCCACGATGCTCAAAGCTTTCCAGAAGCTGACGCTTGGCAAGAACCGAAATACAGAAATGAAACATGAAAACCAAAACTTGCCTTGCCAAAAGAAGCACTTGGAGAAGGATTGGATCCAAGAATAAAAACCAAATTTCTTGAAATAATAGAAAAATTAAGAGGACTTTGATGGGAAATTGAAGAAATAGATTTGCCGATTATGGGATATGCAATGCCGATGTATTATACGTTAATGCCTGCTGAAGTTAGTACAAATTTGGCAAGATTTGATGGAATTAGATTTGGCCTACAAGATGATACGACCAAATATCCAGATATCTCTGAATATTACAAGCATGTAAGATCAGAAGGATTTGGAGAAGAGGTTAAAAGAAGGATCTTGCTTGGGACATTTGTTTTGAGTTCAGCAAATTACGAGTGATATTATCTCAAAGCCCAGCAAGCAAGGCAACAACTCAAAGCCGATTTTTCAAAGACATTCGAGCAATACGACGCAATTATCACG
>CAZZEA010000049.1:1150-5871 GCA_964652925.1 uncultured Candidatus Peribacteria bacterium
AACCACACCAACCCTCCCAGGAAAAATCGGAGAAAAAATTAATGATCCTTTAACCATGTATTTGGAAGATATGTATACTATTCCTGCTAATATTGCATGAATACCAGCTATGTCAGTCCCAGGATGAATGATAGAAAACCAATCAGAAATGTTGCCGATGGGAATCCAATTGATGTGTGATAGATGGGAAGAAGAAAAGTTGTTGGAACTTTGAAAAATAATTGAAAAGATATAAGAAATTTAGGACCCCACTTTCTTGTGAGATTTTTTTGATTCCTATTTTTCCGTTGCATTTCTTTGGCTAAATATTATATTTATTTTTGTACCCATTATGTTGGGTAATTTTGGTATGATATACTATGTTTTATAAACATTATAGTATTGAAACTAAACAATTAAAAGAATGACAAACTTTTAATTGGTCTAGAAAATTTTATCAAAAGTATACATCTGAATTTTTTTATATCACAATCTATGAAAAACAATGGATATTCTCATGATTCTCGGATACCTGCTTGCGATAGGAATCGGGTGAGCAGCAGGATTTTATGGTTATAAAAGAACCCTTACACAAAAAGCTCTACAATTCAAAGAAAGAATGGCAAAAGCCAAAGAAGTAGAAGAAGAAATGCTTGAAGAAGCAAAGAAAAAAGCAGAAAAACTTATGGAACAAGCTGAAGAAAAAGCACAAAAAATCGAAGATCAAAGACTTCAAAAAATGGAAGTTATCCAAAATAGACTTCTTGCAAGAGAAGAAAAAATGGATGAAAAATTAGAAAAACTCGAACAAGAAAAAGGAAAACTTACTGATAAACAAAAAGAGTTAGAGGAAAAAATCAATGAACAAGTAAATAAGCTTGCCGAAATGGCAAAACTTACAAAAGATGAAGCAAGAAAGCAATTAATGGATCAAATCGAAAAAGAATATCAGAATGATTTTACTGCCTTTATTGAGAAATTAAAAAACATCAAAAAAGAAGAAGCTGATAAAGAAGCAGCTATGATTATTAGTAAAGCACTTCCTAGAGTTGCTGTAGAAGCAGTAAGTGAATTTACTACCAAAACAGTTGATCTTCCAAATGAAGATTTCAAAGGAAAATTGATCGGAAGAGAAGGAAGAAATATTTCTTATTTTGAAAAAATGACAGGAGTTGAACTTATTGTTGATGATACTCCACTTGTAGTTAGACTTTCATCATTTGATAGTGAAAAAAGATATATCGCATCACATACGTTGGAAAGATTAGTAAAAGATGGAAAAATCAATCCTTTCTATATCGAAAAAACCTATAACCAAGTAGTAAGCGATTTGGATAATCTCTATACAGAAAAAGGAAAAGAGGCACTGAATATGCTCAATATTCCTATGATGAAACCTGAAATTGTAAAAATGATTGGACAATATTATCTTAGATTTAGTTATGGACAAAACTTGTGGCAACACAGTATTGAAGTAGCAAAAATCTGTGAAGCTATTGCGAGTGAATTTGGATTAGACACACTACTTGCAAAGAAAGCCGGATTGCTTCATGATATTGGAAAAATATTGGCTAATACTGGAGAATCTCACGCAAAAATAGGAGCTGATGTATTGAGAAAATTTGGAATGGATCCAATCATTGTTAATGCAGCCGAAGCTCATCACTATGATGTACCTATTGATAATCCGTATGCATGGATTGTGACTGCTGCTGATGCAATGTCTGCTTCAAGACCTGGAGCAAGATTCAACACGAAAGAATTATTTATCGAAAAAATGGGAGAACTTGAAAAGCTTATTCATGAAATACCTGGTATAGATAAAGTACATATTATGCAAGCGGGTAGAGAAATCATGGTCTATGTTAATCCAAAAGAAATCTCTGATCTTGAACTAGAAACACTTCTAAAAAACATTTGAGAAAAGATAGATAGTCAACTTGATTACCCTGGAATCATTAGAATAACAGGAATTAGAGAAACAAAAATTATCGAATTCTTACGTTAGGTTTGAATTGGGTAGGTTGAATGGCTTAGAAACCCTAATCATATCTAATCTATCTAAATAACTTAAATTTTAATTATTAATTTGAAACATGTTTCCTTTTTTTACCATCCGGTGAATAAAAGTTTATATGACAGGGATTGGTATCGTTATTTCTTTTGCTGCATTTATAATAATTGTTTGGTATCTTAGTAAAAGATTTTTGCAATGATTTTGGAGGTTCTTTTATCGACTTCCTTTGGCTATAACCTTGGTATATTTTTTGGGTTCATATCTTCAATTTGTTTTGTCAAATCAAGCATTTATACCAACAAACGCTGAGCAAATTCTTTCTATAATTTGACCTTACGGATATAAATTTAATTTTGCAGGAATACTTTTGTGAATAGTTATTTCATTGTTTATATTCTTTAGAAAGATCAAAACTATTGAAAACAAAAAAATTTGGGCTGATATATTTTTTTATGGATTTACTTTGTGTATTGTTCCTTTGGGATTCTTTTTACTTTTAGGTGACAATTTTATTGGAAAAACTACTGATTCTTTCTTGGCTATGAGATCTTTACATCCTGAAAGCCAATGGAACAAATTTGATGCTGTTTATCCTATTTGACTACTATTATCTATTGGTTCACTAATTATTGTAACAATTGTCCATGCAAGAAGAATTATTTGGAAAAAAAGAGGTATGTGAATGCAATGACTAGCTCGATTATTGATAATGATAAATATTATTCTGATGATGCAACAATATCCAAGATATATGGTCATATCCATAGGAAATATAAGCTTTGATATTAAACAACACGTATCTTTCTTTGTAATTATGCTTTGTTTATACTATCATAAGAAGCGGAATTCACCCAAACCAATACTTGAAGGGTAATTTAAAATTATTATTTAATGACGAATGAAATTATTTTTCCTCAAAGATCATAGTTTATATAAGATATTCAAAACACTAGAAAAACTCCCAAATGGAAAAACTGTTCACATTTCCATAGATCCTGAGCATGCTTTTTTTGATAATGAACGATGGGGAAAGCAAATTCAAGAACTTTTACAACAAAGAAATATTCATGCTTTCTTTATAACCAAAACAGAACACTCTAGAAAATTTTTTGAGAAAATATGATTACCCGTTATTCATCAAGAAAAACATAAAATACTAAAAATTTTGCATTTAGCTTATCTTTTCTTTTTTAATATCAAACAATTTCATCTCCAAGCATATACCAAAAAAAATTATATGTTTTATATGATATTTGGTTTCGAAGTTGCATTTGCTTTGATAGTGCTGTACTTCCTCTACTCATTGATTTTACCTAGAACAATTATAGATATCTATCCATCAAACCAATCTGAAAATATTATTTATAATTTTCGCTATTATGCTGCAGGAGATAAAGATTTTCTACAACAAACAAAAAATTTAGCTATCCCTTATCAAACTGGTTTTATTGACTATAAATATACACTATCTATAAGTGCAAAAAATATAAAACATATCCAAAATCCATCACAATGAACAGTTAGAGTATTAAACACGACTGATAGAGAATATAACCTTCTAAAATGAACCAGATTTGTAACAGACGACTGATTAGTTTTTAAATCAAAAGATCGATTTAAACTTGAACCACATTCTGATGTAATAGTCGAAATTATCGCGAGTGATCAAGATGAACAGGGAAATGTAATTTGAGCAAGATGAAATATAGAAAAAGATACTACCCTATATATCAAAAATCTCAAAGAAAGTTTTTTTATGAAAAATATTTATGCACTTACAACAAGCCAATTTTCTTGATGATCCGTTCTTTCGGAATGAATTGTAACACAAAAAGATATTGATGCTCTATCTGGAAAATTAGTTTCCACTGTTAAACAACAGAAGCAAAATATAATTTATCAAAACTTTTCTCTACCTGGGCAAATTTTTCTTCATTTTGATGATCTTATTGATATGGAAGTTTTGTCTATGGATATAGAAAATAAAGCACAAGAAAAAGTGCCATATCTCAAAGGGTCTGTTGTGGTTCGTTTTTATTTTGCATATATAAAGCAATCTGATTTGCTTGACCAAACAAAACTTTATTTACAACAAAGGCCTTCCGAAAAAGTAAAACTTGTAACTATCGATAAATCTTCTGTTGTGTTTTTTTCGAATATTAAGAAAGATCTCCTATGAGCTTATATTATACCGACAAAATTAACAATTATTCAATGATATGATTTTGAAAAGGATGTTAACAATATACTGAGCACCATAAAATCTGGTATTGTTTGAATGAATAAAGAAAAAGCAAAATCACTTCTTCTTGGCTATCCTGAAATTTCTTCAGCAACGATAAGTGTAAGACCTCCTTGGTATACTTCAGTAACTAGACTTAAATCTAGAATAAAAATAAATATTGTCCAACAGAAATAACTTTTAGCTCTTAGTTCTAAGAACTTAGCTCTTAGTTTTTAATTATTAGCTTACCATTATAATGAATAATTATTGAGAGAAAAAAGAGTTATTTCTCTTTAAACAAAAATCGTATGACTTTATTGTAGAAGAGCGTTTACCTTTTACTTTGTCTGGGAAAGGGGATGCTTTTTTTGTGTACTTTGAAAAACAAAATATAACAACAATGTGAGTTATTAATCACCTTTGTAAAGAACTGAAAATTTCTAGATTAACATTGGGTGTTGCTGGATTAAAAGATAAAGATGCCATTACAAGACAACGAAT
>CAZZEA010000050.1:0-5820 GCA_964652925.1 uncultured Candidatus Peribacteria bacterium
TGGAAATGAGTAAAAAATATATCTAATGTGTAAACAACGCTTTAAAATCTAACAGTTAAAATTATCTCAGAAAATTTCTAATATCTACTCATTTTTCTTCGGCAATACGAAGATAATTTTTGAGGAGTTCTATTGTTGCTTCAACATCTTGAAACGCTCTATGAGCACGAGAATTTGTTATACCAAAGTGTTGACATAAGACGGCTAAATTTCTTTTTGGTAATTCGGGAACAAGATGTTTAGCAAGATTTCTTGTACACAATGTTGGGTTTGAAAAATATTCTCCAAAGTGAGTATAGCGGGCTTGATTTAAAAATCATAGATCAAAAGAACTATTGTGAGCTACAAAAATATCTTCTCCCAAAAAATAAATAAAATCAGGTAATATGCTTTGTATAGTAGGTGCTTCAGAAATCATATCATTGGTTATTCCTGTTAATTTGGTAATAAAACTAGGAATATGTCTTTCTGGGTTTACCAATGATTGAAATGTTTCAACGATATTTTTACCATCAAATCTTACTGCAGCAATCTCAGTAATTCCATGTTTATATGGGCTTAATCATGTCGTTTCAAGATCGATAATTACAAAATTCATACTAATTTTTATAGAAATAAATTACTCGGGCAACTATACAAAAAAGAAAAAGAGATGCAAATCAGACTTTTTTTGTCACAAATTGTCTACTTATTCGTATATAGTAGTAGAAAGTTTACTCATTTTTCTTACATATGAAACTCCAAGAATATTTTAATCAAAAGAAAGACCATTGATTGTCTGATATCCAAAAAATGGATGTCTACTACGCAATCATGGATAAAAATATGAAAAAATCTTTCCAAAGGAAAAGATCTTTTTTGCATGTTAAAACTTTTGTTTATACATCATTCTTGTTTTTCTTTTTGGTAGGATTTTATGGAATGTATCTCTTTCAATGACCAATAGTTAATGATGATGGATATATGTTGAGTCGTTTGGCAAACACCAATGTTGCACAAGCAGATTTTGTTGCAAAGATAGTTGATTTCGATGGTAGTTTTTATATAGAACAATGAGATAAAACAGTTCAAACAAGCAATATCAAAGATTGAGATGTTGTTACGCTCAAACAAAATGCTCAAGTAATATTTCATATAGACAATGATACCAAAGCAAAAATTGTTGGTCCAGCAAAATTTGTGATCAATAAAAAAGCTGAAATGTCTTACAAAGTTGCTATGTTGTATGGGGATTATGTAGAAATGTCTTCTCTCAAAAAAGAAAACAAACATATGATAGAATTGGCTATTGATGGCCTTTTGGTTGCTCAAGGGGAAAATAAAAAACCTTTGAATTTCCAATTAGTTAAACAAGGTAAATGACATGTTATCAAAAATAATGGAGCTAAATTACTTGTAACATCAGAAGCCAAAGAAACAAGTGTATCAAACAAACAAGTTTTGGCTGTCCAAGGAAACGATATTTCATTATTTGATAGTTTTGATAAATTTGCAAAAGCAGTAAAAGAAGAAAACTTAAGTCAAACATTCACTTTCTTAGACTCTCTTAAAAATTCAGGAGATACATGAACCGTTCAAGAAATTAAGGAATTAGATTGAGAAGAACTTCTTAAAATTGATGAGAAAGAGGTACCAAACATTGATTTGTGAATTACAGACAATCAAAAAGTCGTTACTCCAGAACAAATAAAAATCATAGATAATCAACTTGTTAAACAACTTGTAGATGAAAACACATCTCAATTAATTGTTGCCTATCAAGAAGGAGAATCTCCAAAATTCAATCAAGAATTTGTAGATTTAGAAAGAAAAATATCCATTATAGCAAAAGCTTTTGGTTATGAATACAACAATATATCATGATCTGAACAAGAAAAAATCCAAACAATGATTTCTAGAATACAAAGTTTGGCTGACTATATCTCAAGCAACTATTTGATTCCACCAAAATACGTAGAAAAAATAAAAGAAATCCTACCAAAACTCACTCCACTCAAAACATTACCTTTTGAAAAAGTAAGTATATCAGATTCTTCAGAAGTATTATAATGTAAAATAAATAAAAGGCTGATGGAAACATCAGTTTTTTTGTTGAATAAAGAGATTGTTTATATAATAACATAAGTGATACATATTTAGCAATTAATAAAAAAAATGGTAGTAGCTAGTTGCCCAAGCGATGGAAGAAAATTAAGATATTTGATAAATTGATTATTGAAGTCTTGATTAGTTCAAGAGATCAAGAGAATAAACTATGTAAAGTCTTATCGTATCGTAGAGAAAAACATAAAAAAACAAGAAGAAAAACTTCTTGTTATTATCTGACCGGATAACGAAAAGATCAAGCAATTTATTCAAAAACAACGACCAGAAGTGGTTTTTTTGCAGGGATTATAATTTTTATATAAAACTTTTCTATGCAAAATATTGCTCTCACAAACATTCCACAAGAGCCATGAGTGTACTTTTTCAAAGATAAGAAGGACATAGTTTTGTACATTGGGAAAGCAAAAAATCTCCAAAAAAGGGTGGCACAATATTTTGCAGCGGGATCGGTTTGGAAGCAGGATATGATGCAAAAGGCAGACAAGGTTGATTTCATCGTTGTCCAAACCGAGTCGGAAGCTTTGTATCTCGAGGATAATCTGATCAAACAACATCTGCCGGAATACAACAACTTATTGAAAGCCGACAACAGCTACACCTACCTAAAAATCTCAAATCACGAATACCCAGAAATTCATCTCACAAGGAAAAAAATTCCCGACGGATCAACATACATCTGACCAAAACATAATACCCAAGAACTCAAAAAATTACTCCAATATATCAGACAAATCCTGAAGCGGAGAGGATGTAAAAATACCCAATTTAAGCAAAAAAAAGTATGTTCAGATTATTATTTTGGTTTGTGCAAAGGGCGATGTGCGTTAGCAGATCTTGGTTCTTACCAGCCAATAATTTCTGCGATAACTTCATTTTTCAAATGAAATACCAAGCCTATAGATCAAGAAATTCGCCAACAACTCAAGGATGCGATCGACAATCAACACTTTGAACGAGCTGGAAAACTCAGAGATATTTTGTTGTCGTTGAACGCATTTACCGAGCAACAAACCGCGGTTATTCCATCTCTAATTTCTGGTCATATTTTGGAAATTAGAGAGATCGGAGATCGACGAGTTTATGTTGTGATCTATCTTTACCAAGGAAAAGTTATCGATGTTATCCGTCAGAAAATTAATAAATCTGACTATGACAAAGATTCGCTGTTGGCAAATCTAAACGCGATTTATACTGGTTCAAACAATATAATTTCATCAAAAAAAATAAAATCAGAATCTATTTCTATTTCAAATAATCATTGATTTACAGCCTACAATTCACGATATATTGCATTGGATAAAAACCCCAAAAAATCAGAAGAAAAAGAAATCGTAAATTTTATGGAGCGCTGCTTCGATTCGTTTGTCGTGTCGACATCTTTCGAAACAGAAAATCTCTTAAACGATTTGCTCTCATCGCTTCAAACGAGATACGCTTTCAAAAATTTTCCTTACCGCATGGAACTGCTCGATATCTCGCACCTATCGGGCTGACGAGCAAGTGGCGGAATCTCTTGTTTGTTATGATGAATACCATATTTCAAGTGATATCGCAGATACAAAATCAGCTCCAAAGTCAAACAGCAGGATGACTACTCAGCCCTCAAAGAAGTTTTGATCCGCAGATTTCTTGGCGACAAAGAAACCACATTGCCAGATGTTTTCATCCTTGATTGAGGAAAAGGGCAACTCAATGTTGTCAAAGAATTACTCCAAGAAAAGCCAGATTTCCAAGAAATCTTCGACAAAGTTGTTTTTGTCTGATTAGGAAAATGAGCGGCAAGAAAGACAACCAACATCGGTAAACAAAAAGCCTGAGAAGATATTACAGAAAAAATATATAGTTTTGATGTTGTTTTAAAAATCAAAGAAACGAAAATAATTTATGATGACGCAGATAAATTACTTATCAAACTTCGTAATGAGGCACATAGATTTGCTAATGCATATAGAAAAAAGCAGATGAGTAAGGAATGGAAGTAGTAAAAATCGCAATAAAAAACAAAAAAATTCATCCATCATCAAGGCAGTATTATATTTAGAATTAAATTCTGGTTATAATTGTATCGCTGCTTTTTGGCTACGTATAATGTTGATTTAGTGATGATTTCCTTCTTTTTTTGTTCCTTTTATTGCTCTTTTTGTTGTTCAATTTGTTAAATTAAAAACTATTTCTTTTTGAAAATTTTGATCACTGTATAAGTTCCAGTTACAACAGCTATCGCTGCATAAATCATCCAGTTAACTTCTGTCAATGCTGGTATAAGAGTTGCCAGTAATAATCAAATAACTACCAAATACATTTTCAAAATTGCCCAATCCAAAAATCACAAATTTTTTGCACCATCCATCATTCTTTTGTAAAATTTTAGCATTGTATTTTTGTAAAAAAATAAAGAACTAAGTCATTGTGAGGGGTTAATACGACGTGGCAATCCAGATTGATCATCTGGTATCCGATTTTATTTTTTCTTATACACAACAAAGTCCAATTCTTCTCAAACTTCTCTAGAAACTTCTACAAATTTATCTTCAAACGCTGGGAAAAATGTATCCCCGTCATATTCTTTTTTAATCTCAGTCAAATACAAAACATCAGCTTTATCAATAAATTGTTGGTAAACAAAAGCTCATCATATTACAAAAAATTCTGAAACTCCTTCTTTTTCTAATTGTTGCATCAACGCAGGTATGCTGGTATAGTATTCTACTCACTCGATTGGTTCTTTGCTTAAAACAATATTTCTTCTATTGGGAAGAGGTTTTCCAAGAGAAAGATAGGTATTATATCCCATGAGAATAATGTGTCCGGTAGTAGTTTTTTTGAAATGTTGTAAATCTTCAGAATAATGCCAAGGTAGGGCATTGTTTTTTCCAATAACACGATTTTTTGCCATTCAAGAAATAATATTAATTTTCATTGTATAACTTTTTTTCAAATAAAAAAAGGAGAATATTCCCCTTATTGTTAGTTTTTTTAAATGATAATTCAAGCTATACAGCAATATCAAATTTGATCGTAGGATGTGGATCGTATCTTTGAAGTTCAAAATCAGTATATTGCCAATCCCAAATACTTTTCCAATTCGTTATTTCAAGCTTTGGAAGTTCTTTTGATGCTCTGCTCATTTGTTCTTTTGCGCCTTCGATGTGATTTTCATACACATGTACATCGCCCAAAGAACCCATCAAAATTCCAGGTATCATATTTAATTCTTTTGCTAAAAGCATAAGCAATAATGCATAGCTAGCAATATTGAAAGGCAACCCCAACATAGTATCTACTGATCTTTGGTTCCACGTTAGATTCAAAACTTTTTCACCTTTCTCATTTATGGTAACAATAACCTGCCAGCTATAATGACAAGGAGGTAGTGCCATTTGATCTAGTTCAGATGGATTCCAAGCGTTTACAATCATACGTCTGTCAAATGGATTGGTCTTTAGAGTTTCGACAATTTTTTTAACTTGGTCTATACTCCCCATCCAGTCTCTCCATTGAACGCCATAGATTCTTCCCAGATCATCTTCTTCCAACATCTTCTTTTTTGTTTCTTCATCATGTCCATAAGGAACTTTTTTTGGATTTGCCCATTCATCCCAGATATGACAATTACGGTCTTGAAACCATTTTTTACTTGAGATTCCTTTTATAAATCCTTCTAGTTCAGCAGCCAAAACTTTCATAGGAACTTTTTTGGTTGTCAACAAAGGA
>CAZZEA010000051.1:0-5727 GCA_964652925.1 uncultured Candidatus Peribacteria bacterium
TTATAATTTTTGTTATTTTTCCCGGGAGTAATGTCTTCTTCTAGTGATTTATAGACTTCTACATAAAAGTCTGGATCTAATTCACCTGCATGTGCTCTTACAAAACGCTGGCTTTCTTCCAAAGTGTTTCCAAAAATGTTTTTGTAAGAAATTTTCCCTGATTTGTTAAGTACGTGAATCCACATATATTCCAAAAGAAAGAGTGCATCTTCTTTTGTTTTTACTTCATTTCTAATACCGTAAATATCTTTGATAACCTCTACACTATCATATTTTGGATCTGAAATTTCTTTTACGAGAATTTGTTCTTTTCTTTTTACTCTTCCAGCACAGTTGAAAATGATGTTTTTTTTCATCGATTTTTCACATTTTGTTTGTAATTTAATATAACGAAAATTATTTTCTTCATTTTTGATATTTTCAGAAGCTTCGTTTCCTTTGTAATCAAGAAACTGAGAAAAGAATAGATTTTGTTTGATTTCTCAAAATTCTTTTTCTGCTTTGTTGATAATATCTTCATTTGTTTTGATATCGTTGATTGCGTATGTAATTTTTAAAAGAGAACAGTATATTTGTTTTTTTGCTGGAGATCAATTTTCTCTATCCAAAGCTGGATAATTAAAAAATTTCCAAATTTCTTCTGTATTAGTAAAATGTATTTTTCCTCATTTTTTGTTTTTGTTTTCTATGAAATTGTTTCCTATATTACGAAGAAGATGGTTTGTATAATAATCTACAGATTCGTTTAATAGTTCATTTATATAAGCAAATCCTTCTTTGGTAAATTCTGATGTATCACGATTAAATAATATTTTTCATTTTTTTTGTTCTATTTTTTGAACCATAGTGCTTATGATAAAATTGAATCTATTTCTTGATAAATCTTTAGTATTGAAAAAATCTAATCATGAAGTTCTGTGTTCTTCAGGTTCTTCGCTACAATACATGCTTAATTGATTAGCTATTTTTTCGTGAATTTTGTTCTTTGTATATTCTAGATTAGTACATGCTTGCATTTTACCATGTCAATCTTGAATATGTTCTTGTTCTATTCTTTTTCCCATAAGTATTTTTGTATAACTTAAAGCTTCTTATTATATTATATTTGCTTTTAAAAGCAAATATTTTGCAAAAGAGGGGGTCTATTGTTAACTATCGGAAATTATTGGTTCAAAAATCTAACTGATAATTTTTTCTTGTAATTGCTTTTGTGTCTAAATCAATGTGATACTCTTTTAGCTACTTTGCATTGATTATTTATGCTTTCTGTATAGGTATTCGTGAATTTGAAGTCCTCTGTTGAATGAGTACAAAATGCGTTTAATTGTTTATCTCGCTTCAGAAGCGTTTTTCAAAATCAACATATCCTATAATGATCTGATTGTAAACACTCATCTCTTACTTTTCTAATTTCTTGTATATCTAAATTATCTATAGCATCGCAGAACCATTCTTTATACATCCAAGCATCTCTTAAATATCAGTGAGGATCAAATTCTCTCAATATCTGTCTTAATCTTAGTTCTTGGATTCCACTTAAATTCTTTTCTTTTGTTTGAAATAAACTTTTATATCAACGATTGAGAAAGATGTCTTCTGTGATCTCTCTATATTCTCATTTTTCTCAATTTTATTTGATAAGCATATCAGGAGTAATGTATTCGTCCTTGAAAATATGTTCGCATTTATCCTTATATTTCTTCATATGCACAATTTCTTTTTGTTCATTACCGTATCAATCTAATTTTTGTTTTTCTCTTTTTTTTTAATCATCCCAGGAGTGACCTTTTTGCGCTTGATAAAATCTTCTTCTGTCATAAATCATTTTTTAATAAGCCATATTGTCATTATTCTTACATCGTCTCTCATTCTATTTGCTTCTTGAAAAAAATGATATTTATCTACAGTACCTACGATTCCTGGAACCTTTAATTCTGCAACATTCTTGTATCACTTGTTCATGTCTGTAGAAATCCCTTTTATCTTATCTTTGATCTCCTCAGAAAGTCCGTTAAATCGTTTCATCAATGATTCATTTGTTATTTCATCGAGAATTGCTAACACTTTCTTCGCTTTAATATCAGTTATCACAAGTACCATATCTCTTCCATGAAAACTATGCTCGTCTATTCCTAGATAAATCTCTTTCAATTCATTCATGATCTCAACTCATCTCTTATTTAGACTTTCTTCATCTATTTTACTGAGAATGTTGTGAGTTAACCATGGATCGCATTGTGTGTTCCTTGCTATTTGAGCTCAACTCATATGTCATCGTGAAAATCTTACATAATCTTCAAATGCTTTTGTACGTTGCCCTTTCTCCGCTTCAAAGTAAAATCTTTCCATAAAGCGAGCTCCACAATCACATCTAAAAGATCTTCTAACAATTCTTAGTTCTACCATATTATTATCTGACATCAACATATGCTTCCATAAAGGAATCATAGTAGCCTCATACAGTCCATCTCTCTTTTTTGTTTTTTTTCCACAAATAGGACATTCACAAGTTTTTAATTTACCTTTTACCGTGAGAATGTGTTTCTTCTCGGTCTTTTCATATCACGAAACTTTTATTATTTTAGGATTTAATCAAATAATTTCGTAAAACATATCAGCTTCATTAGATAAACCTTTAGTTATTTTTTTGATAATTAGATTGTAAATATATCTAATTATACTCAGAAAGTATGTTTTCGTCAAATTATTGAAGATTTTTTTCCTGAAGGCAACAATTTAGCCAAAAGAGGTTGATATTTGGCTTGATTTTGTTATATTGTATTTTGCAAAAAAAATCAAATAAATATGGAAGTAAAAGAAGAATTTATGATCAAAGAACTTTCTGCTCGTTTATGTAGGGATTTTCCTCAAACTAGTGCTAAATTAAAGGAAATGGATGCTAAAAATCTAATTTTCCTTTTTGAAAGATTTAATTTGGGAGAACCTCTAGTCCTTTCTTCTGATGGGTTTTCCATCATATTTGAAGATAGAGTTTTGTTTTTGCTTGATCGTCCTAGTTCGGTTGAGCATAATGCATACTCTGTTATTCGAGATGTTTTCAATGTTCTTTATGATGGAGAAAAAATCCTTCATCGCAGAGACATTGAAGAAAAATTTATATTTCAATAACACTAAGGGGCTGTAATACTAGCCCCTTTTTTTTAAATCAAACTTGAAACAATGGTTGTAATGAATATACAGAATATACTTTACTAATTATTGTTTTCTATGAGAAAAATCTGATTATTTATGTTGATTATTATAAGCTGTATAACTCCTGTTTTTGCTAATTATTGATTGAATCTTGAGCAATTTTTGACAACCTATGTTGATGTTGTTTTGAAAGATATAACTATTCCTGATAGTTATCGTTATATCCAACTTAAATATCCAAATGTTTCTGGATGAACCAAACTTTATCAAACGCTTCAAAAAGCTATTTATTTGGATTTGTTTCCTAATGCAAGAATAGATCTTCCTTTTGATAAAAAAATCACTCAAGAACAAGCAATGAATATTATATCATCGTCTTTTGATGTGGATGTTTTTGCAGACAAAAAACAGCCTATTACTATTGATTGGCTTGTTGAAGTTTTGGTGCAAGTTCAAGAAGTAAAAACTCAAAATAAATTTTTGGAATCTTATCAAAAACTTCAAAATAATGATATAACTAATAACCCATTATTTCTTGATGTATATAAAAAAATACAGGAGAATTATTTGTCGGAAAGTTGATTATTGCATGGTTCTATAAAATGACTTGTAGATTGATTGCACGATCCCTATACTTCTTTTTTTCCACCAACTGAAGCTACTTCTTTTAGTGAAGAAATGCAAGGAGAATATTATGGTGTTGGTGCTTATGTTGAAATGAATAAGCCTTGAGAGTTGATTATTACTTCTCCAATGAAATGATCACCTGCTGAAAAAATTGGACTTCTTGGAGGTGATAGAGTTGTACAAATAAATGATGTTTTTGTGGATAAGGATATGTCTGTTTATACAGCAACTTCATTGATAAAATGACCAGCAGGCACAACCGTAAAACTCAAAATTTTGAGAGATGGAAAATTGTTGGACTTTCTAGTTATCAGACAAAAAATAATTATTCAAAATATAGATTTTACTCTATATGAAAAATGAGATCAGAATATTTGTTCGATTAGTATTACTATGTTTGATCTATGAGTTGCTCAAAAATTTCAAAAAATTATGGCAGAATTGTCTAATAAAACTTGTAATAAATATATTTTTGATGTAAGAAATAATCCTGGTTGATCTTTGGATGAGGTTGTTCGTATGCTAAATTATTTTGTGCCAAATGATGAAACTATTGTTGTTGTAAAATCTAGATTTATAACTGAAGAAATAATTTCGCGAGATACTTCTTTTGGAAAGTTTCAAAAAGCTCCTGTTCGTATACTGATAAATGAATGATCTGCTTCAGCTTCTGAAATTTTTGCATGAGTAATAAAAGATTATCTTAAGGATACGTTACTTGTTTGACAAAAAACTTTTGGTAAATGATCTGTACAAGAATTGGTTAATTATCCAGATGAAAGTATGTTGAAATATACTATTGCAAAACGATATACAGGAAAATCGAAAATAAATATAGATAAAAATTGAATACTCCCAGATAAAATTATTTCTGATAAAAAAGAAACCTCAGAAGATGAAGTTTTGGAACGAGCTATTCTCAATTAGATAGATTGGAGGAGTTGTGTAGATTTGGATGTCTAATCTATAAACTTTTTGAAATCTTCCAGATTGTTGAATGATTTATATACAGAAGCAAATCTGACGTAAGCTACTGCGTCAATGTTTTTTAGTGCTTTTACAATATCGTCTCCTATTTGTATAGAAGAAACCTCGTTTCCTTCTCCGGATCGTTGCGTTTCTAGGCTATTTAATAATGCTTCTAGATCTTCTTTGTTGATATCCCTTTTTGCAAATGAAAGAAGTAATGCTTTTTTGAGCTTTTGTCTGTCATACATTTCTTTTGTTCCATCTTTTTTGATGACCATAAGTTCTGTTGTGCCTCTTCTTTCGAAGGTTGTAAATCTGTTTTCACAAAATTCGCATTCTCTTCTGCGCTTGATTGTTTGTCATCATTCTATTGTTCTTGAGTCTATAACTTTTGTTTCCATATTATTACATTTTGGACACTTCATATTGTTTATTTAGGTATAAAAAAACGTTTGTTGTAGTACGTTATGTTTTTGAGATATCATTTGAATCGTAAGTAATCTTCACCAGTTATTTGTTTTTGAATATCTGGTATAGGAACTTTTTTGGTAAATCGATCCCGGTTTTCTTCACCTATTCTTAAAAAATCTGGATTATCATCGATGTCTATTATAGCGTTTAATATATCTTTATGGGTATCATAGATGGTGTTTATTATTTTGTTTCGTATTGTTATTCATATGTCGGAGATGTGAATTATATTTTTATTGTATAAATTGATAAAAAAATTCCTGGTTGTTTTTTTTCTATTTTTGTAATGTATAATAAAAATCATAATAATGTTTCTCTTTGTTGAGAATATATTTCCAATAATGTATTACCATCAAAATTTCTTTGATCTCATAATAATTTTTTTGCTTCTTGGTAATATGTTTGGTTTATCCAAAAATCTATATTATAAAGATTCTCTTTGATGTGGTAAATATCTGTTTCGTCAAAATGATTTTGTAGAATGGTAATCAGATCTTTCTTGTAAAA
>CAZZEA010000052.1:0-5663 GCA_964652925.1 uncultured Candidatus Peribacteria bacterium
ATCAACTGTGAATGGTATTTACCAATCAAACATTTGAATTTTCTCCCATTCTCATAATGGCTCATTTTCCAAATTGCTTCTCAATGTTTTTGAGTGCTTCACTCAATTGTGGTTTGTTTTTTTGCAAGGTCATACTATATTATATAGATTGTAAAACTAAGAAAAGTTTACAAAGAAGGTAAACGCAGAGACGTTTCAAATCTTCTTTTTCATCATCAGAAAGAATTTTAGAGTTTTTTTCAAAAAAATCAAGACTTTTTTTTGTAGTTTAGACCTAGTTTTTCAAAGTTTGTCAAAAATTACCATTATTCTGTCAAAAATCTCTTGATTTTGTCAAAACTTTTTTTATATATAAGGTGTATAAATATAGTTTAATAGATCCAAAGAAAAATGGAAACAAGAATAAAAGATGATTCGAACTATTGTTTATTCGAGAAGAAGCAAAAAATCTATTTTTAAGATTACATAAAGAAATATCCAATAATTGAAACAAAGATTATTTCTTCAAAGATCAAATATTAAGAGCTAGTTTATCAATATCTAATAATATAGCTGAGTGATACGAAAGAAAATGAAATAAAGAGTTTATAAGGTTTTTAAATATAGCCAATTGATCTGCTTGAGAAACAAGAAACATGTTAATTATATGAAAAGAATTGAATATATTCAATGAAAATGAATTTAATAAAAATTTAGAAAGCGTTAATAAAATATCTGGATGAATATATAAATTAATCAAAAACAAAACTGAAAAAATCTAACTATTCCTCTATTTAACTATTCCTCTATTTAACTATTTAACTATTTAACTATTTAACTATGTTAAAAAAACAACTTCTGGATGAAATCCAAAGAGCTCTAATAGCATTTTTCAAAAAAAACACCAACAACGAAAGTATTACCCTCAGAGAAATTGCAGCCTCTATCTGAGTAAACCATCCTCAAACAGTTCTCAACAAACTCAATCAACTAGTTTTAAAATGATATTTCATCAAAGATGAATCTGGATATCATCTCATCAGAGAAAGCATCGGCGACCAACGAAACGACGTTATTCAACTTCCTATCTATTGATTTGCTCAATGTGGAAATCAAGGGAAAAAAGTTATCGAAGAATATACTCAAGAAAGAATACCGGTAACTCCTACGATGCTAGGTATCAAAGACCCTAGCAAATGCTTCTTTGTCAGAGCAAAAGGAAATAGTATGGAACCAAAAATTCAAGATGGTGACTTAGTTTTGATTCAACAACAAGATAGTTATGATCAGAATGAATATGTATTTGTGGTACACAATGACCTCCCAAAACTCAAAAAAGTTGTCAAACAAAATGATAAACGATATTTAGAATCCGTGAATAGATTCTTTGACAAAATGGAAATCAGTAAATTCGACGAAACAAAAATTGTAGGAGTCATCAAAAAAGTAATCAAAAATTTCTAAGCAAAAATCCCCATAAAAGGTGGTTTTTTTATGTTACTTGATCAAGAAGATTTTCTTTTGGACCATGATATGCAACAAGTTTATCAAAGTCTACAGATCAAACATATAAATCAGATTTATGTTGTTTATTCTTTTCTTCTTCAAAGGAAATTTGTCTTTCTACAACACCATTTAGTAAGTTAGATTCTATAATAGTAATAATTCAATTTTCAAAAGATTTTACTACTGCTACATGGTGAATACGATATTTTTCAGAATCCTTCTTTATTTCAGGAATTTTTCAGCTAGAAAAGTTGTATTTAGGATTTTTACTATCCCAAAAAAGAAGTTGTCATGGTTGGAGTTTTGAATCCTTAGTAACTTTTTTTTCTTTTGGATTTACAACTCGTTTACTAAACATTTCTCTAGAATCACCACCAATTCACGTCAATCAAACTTGCTTCAACGCATAAATCACAAGACCAGAACAATCCAATCCATTTTTCAAACTTTCTCTTCCTCATCGATTATATTTTACTTTATTATTTTGATCATATTGTAAAATTTTATCCAAAATTAAAAGGAATTTATCTTTTTTTTCACTAACATTTTCTAATTCTTCATCTAGTTTAGATGTAAATTCCTCTTGTTTCTTTTCTTCAGCTTTTTGTTCTTCTGCAGAAAGTTGTTGAGGAACCATTGATCACAAAATCTCTGATTCCAAAGAAATTAATTCATTTTCCGTTGTTATAGTATGTAATTTTTCTTTGACAGAATCTAATTTATCCATAGTTTCTTTTTCCAAAACCTTTCTCAAAATCATACCCAAAACTGCTTTATCTTTTATTTGATCTAAAACTCATTCTGAAGTAAGATAGTCCTCTACCGTTCACATTTCGGCCAATAATAATCAAGGTAAAGAACCACTTTCTTTTTGAAGTTTTTCAAAATATTTTTTGGCAAAATTTTTCTTTAATTGCAAAAGTTCATCTCTTGAAGAACCTTCTTTTTTATCAAATAATTGGTCTTTTAATAAATCAAACATTCTAAACAGTAATAAATAAAATTCTTATTTTCTCTGTATTTCTTCACTTATAATCTTTAGATAACGATCACCTATTTCTTTATTTAATATTTTATCTCAAGTTCAAATATCAATCAGATCATTGTTATCAACTTTCTTTTGCAAATCTTCTTTAAACTTTTGCATATTAAAGGTATTGACTACATACTCTTGATCACCAAAATAATTACCATTTACACAAAGCCTATTAAAATCACCTTTTTTAAAATAAATTCCATATTTTTTCTCATGCTCTTCATCAAATATCTTCAACAAATCTTCTTTGGTATTTTGGACACGAGCACCTATAATCTCTGTAGCTATTCTATATAATGCATTTTGAAATTTATTATCAGATCCAAATATCTCTTTTGAAGAAGGTGCTTTATCAATAGACAGCGTTATCAAGAAATTTCTTATTTTATCCATATCATTTTCTTCATTATGAGTTGGCAACAAAAGGGATATCTCTTTTCCTGTACTCAACGTTTTATAAGAAATAAAATCATTTATATAATCAAAATTCTGATCTATCAATTCCTTTTTATCTTCAAGAGAATTTCAATCATCATCCAATAATTGGTTCTCCATTAATTGTTTATAATCATAAGAAAAACGATGGAGATATATCAGACTTTTTATATCATCATTCCATAATTTTTCAAGCTTATTATATTTATCTGGATATTCATTCAATTTCAATGTATAAGAGTCCAAATCAACATCCAAATTATTTATAGAAAATTCTGCTTCTCTAAGAAGCCTATCCAAAGCCTGCATACTTTGTCATTTTTTTAGAACATCAGCACTAATTATTTTTTGTAAATTAATAACTGTTTTCCCATCAACAACAACTGTTCCACATTTTTTTTCAAAATACGCATATTTTTGATTTACTTTACGATCTACTTCATTTTGCGCCTGAACAATCATTTCTCTAGTTATAGGAGGTTTCAAAGAAGATAATTGTTTCATTCTTTCTACATCATTAGTATTTTCCATAGCAATTGAATATTGTGGTTTTTCCCATTCTTGAGTGTAAAGCAATGCTTTGATTCATTCACCACTTGTTTTATCTGCCAAATGAGACATATCCTTGAATTGACGAGCTACTACATCACCTAATCACGTATCAACTTTATTTTTTCCCATCAAAACCGTTGAAATATGTTGTTTGATGATCAATTCTGAATCTCAAGCAAAGTCTAAATAGTTTTTACTATATTTATCAAACGAATCATATGCATAATATTTCACTCATTCTGCTAATCACAAAATTCAAGTAAGAACACCCGAAATGATCCAAGCAGGAATCGCTCAAACAACACTGGCAGTTCATCACAAAGCAATAGCAGCATCTACTCACCAAAGAACAGCCATTGTTGTTTCCCAATGTCATTTTTGTCTTTTAAAATCACCTCTTTCTTGATTATGTTTGGAAACTTCTTTTGCTTCTTGATATGTCATAAAAGCGGTTATTCAACCCATAATAGGTGCAGCAACCGCTACAACTCTTCCCACAACTCTTCAAGCTATTTTCATATAAGGACTTTTAAGAATTTTTCATATTTTACCGATATCTTCAATCTTATCTACATATTTCAAAGAATCTTGAATTACATGAGCATTTTTTGAATTTTCAAGTGCTTTCAAAAATTGTTTAGGCGTCTGTCCAATAATATCATCGGAAATTCAACCAGCCTTTAAAGCATTTTTTACAGCTTCCGATGTTTTTGCAGTTTTAAGTGCTTTTATAACTTCTTTGTTTTGAAAAGCATTTTTAAATGCATCCATGAGTGTGGTATTGTTTTTCATATTTTTTGCCCAAGTTTGATCACCTAATCCCCAACGCAATAATCTAAAATCTTCTTCAGGGGCGTTTGCAAGATTTTGTAAATCATGTGCTGATTGATTAAGTTTTGATTGAAATTTTGGCAATTTTATTTTTCTTAGTTTTTCCGCTGCCTCGTTAAATCATTTTTTCATCCATTCAACTTGTTTTTGAAAAGCATTTTTATAAAGAGTTTTTTCTGCAATATATGCAGTTTCTTTTGCTTCGTCAGCACCAAAAAGTTTTATTTTTTTCCAATTTCTCAAAGAATTTGCAACAAAGGCATCTGTTGCGTTTGCATCTTTATAATGGCGGAAAAAGAATCATTGCCACTGTTTAAAATCATCTAATTTTTCAAATCTGTGCATATGTTTACCCAAAATTTTTCATATGTTTTTTGGGTTATTTATCACTCTACGATCAAATCTTTGTGTTTTAAACAATTCATCAATAAAATCTGGTTTTAAAGATTTTGTCGTTTCCAAAAATCATTCAACAAAATCCTTTTTTCATTTGTTAACACTTCATAAAAGCCCATCGATCTTTTGAAGTTCATTAAAATGATCTGGATTATAAATATAATTAATTTTCAACCTTCTATTTGTAACATTATATTTCCAAACTTCATTTGGCTTATACCAATCAGCTGTAATTGTTTGTTTATCAGAAAAAAGCAATCTTCTAAGGTTTTTATTTTTGCTATATTTTTGATATAATTCTACATGATGAGAATTTTCTACTCATAACCATTTTAATAAATCTGAAGTAGTTTCAAGAGTATGGCGTTCTTTTGCTTTTTCAGAAATCATTTTTGCAATTCTAAGCACTTGTTTTTCCTCAAGTTCTCAATTAACAAAAGCCTGTTTTAACAATCTTGTTTTTTCTGCAATAGTAAATTTCTCTGATGAAATATATAACTGCCATCTTCGTCAATTCATTCATAATCCTGGTAAATATCTTCTTCAAGTTGCTAATCTAAATCATTTTTGTAATCATGTGACAGGAAGTTTTCAGATTTCTACTGCTCATTTTGCAAAAAGACCGACTGTATTTCTTCAAATAGGACTAAATCTAGATGCTATATACAACGTATGACCAGAAACATATAATCAACCAAGACCATAACCAATTCTTTCCCACCAAGAATTAGTTTTTCACAAACCAAAAGCTTTTCAAACATCTTTAAATGCATCTATAGGAAGCTGTGCTACCTTCCACCAATCAACTCAAAATTTTCCAGAATATTCTTCTAAATTATGTAAAGTAAGTTCCATACGCTCTCTTACATTAAAATAAGATTCTGATTTTGATTTCAATTCTTCAAGATCTTGTTTATCAAACGTATTA
>CAZZEA010000053.1:0-5356 GCA_964652925.1 uncultured Candidatus Peribacteria bacterium
AATACCAATTTACTACTTTGTAATAAAGTGGTGCAATAGACTTGAAAATGTGCCTAATTTTATTTTTGTTATTTTTATATATTTTCTGTTAAAAGTCAATACTTTGTGCTGTTGCAGAGTTACGTTCGTTTTTTATCCTTAGTTTTTAGATACTTTGCCCGCGGACTCGATTTTTTCATCCCAAATCATAGGTGCCTCCTAGAAAAGTTATAGAAGGATAGCCAATTTCGCAACATATAGTTTGCTTCTTCTATACTTATTAAGTATGGCCAATTTATTACCTCTCACATATTTTCTGTTAAATGATATCTCTCGATTTTTCAATTATGCTCTGGATGATATGGCTCATTTTTAATATGCTTAATATTTTTTTCTTCTAAAAATTTTGTTATTGTCTTTGAAAATTCCCTTCATTGGTCAGTTCTTATGCTTAGAATGCTAAATTGAAATCTTTTAATAACTTCATTTATAAAATCCTTTGTGTTTTCTATGCATGCACTTTCATAGGCTTTTGAATATGCTAATCTCGTACAATCATCGATAATACTACAAATTATAAATTTTCTATGACGTCAGAATGGATACCAGGTGTCCATTTGCATTTCCTGTCATGGAAAATCTAAACAATATAGCTTACAAGGTGTCTTAACCCTTTCATAATCACGATAGTACCTTACTTTTCTTCTTTTTAGTATCCTGTAAACCGTTGTTTGATGTAATTTCACACCAATTTCATCTAATCTCATTTTCAACCTTTCAGATCATTCACGCTTATATTTCAAACCATAAAAAGCTACAATTTCCTCAGTTTCTTCCTTGGTTTTATTATATGGTGATCATTGCTTTGGTCATGGTTTTGAACGCATTAGACCTTCGATTCCATGGATTTTGTACTTCCATGTTCGTTTTTGAATAGTCCTTAATAAAACCTTTAAAATTTCTGCTACTTCACTAGTCTTTTTCTTCTTTTTTACAATATCTTCTATAAGTTGTATCTTTACGTCATTAATGTTAGTCTCTACCATTGAAATATAACGATTAGTAATATAAACTAATCAATTATACTCTCTTTTCTAAAAAACGAACACAATTGTAGCAATTATTACATAAAAGTCAATACTAGACGATATTGCATTTAAAAGTCCAAACAGTATAGTCCCAATCAGATTTATTTTTTTTGAAATATTGATGAGTAAATTAGATTTTAAAGTGTTTAAGCAGAAAGGAAAAGCAAGAGTTGGGCAAATAACGTTGAATGGTGTTACCTTGTCTACGCCAGTTTTTATGCCAGTGTGAACTAAAGCGACTATCAAAGGAATTCCTTTAGATCTTCTGAAAGATCCTAATTATTTGGGACATGAAAATACGATTAAATTAATTTTGGCAAATACTTTCCATTTGTATCTTCGTCCGGGTGATGAATTGATTAAAAAGGCTGGAGGGTTGCATACCTTTGAATATCGAGATGGACTGATTTTAACAGATAGTGGTGGGTTCCAGATCTTTAGTCTTGGGCTTTCTAAGAGAAATGATCGTGGACAAAATAGTCATTCTGTGGGTATGAAACTCAAAGAAGAAGGGGTAAAGTTCCGTTCTCCGATAGATTGATCTAAACATATGTTTACTCCAGAAAATGTTGTTGATACTCAGATTAATTTTGGTAGTGATATTATGATGGTGTTGGACGTATGTTCGCCTTCTGGAGCAGATAAAAAAACAGTAAAAAAACATATGGATATGACACACCGTTGGGCAAAAAGAGCATTTGATCATTTTAAACCCAAATATGATGAATCTCGTGGAGTGCTTTTCCCTATTGTTCAGGGAGGAACTTTTCATGATCTTAGACAAGAGTCGATAGACTTCCTTAGTCAATATACATGGGATGGAATTGCTGTCGGGGGAGTTAGTGTCTGAGAAACCAAAGAACTTATCCGTGATGTGGTTGAATATGTAGGAGATAAACTGCCTGCAGATAAACCAAGATATTTAATGGGAGTTGGTACGCCAGAAGATATTTTGCATGCGATTGAGAATGGATTTGATATGTTTGATTGTGTACAACCAACGAGAATTGGAAGACATGGAATTTGATTTTCTGATCATGGAAATATTAAAATAACGAATGCTCAATATAGAGAAGATTTCACACCTCTGACGCAAGGCTGTCAATGTTATACGTGTAAGAATTTTACGAAAGCGTATCTTCATCATTTAATGAGAGAGGGTGAAATGCTTGGGGGAATTTAATTGGGGTTACATAATATTTCATATTTGCACACGATGTTGGAAAAATGGAAAAAAGAATTTTAATTTAAAAAAAGCCCCTTATTATTGAAGGGGTTTTTTTATTTTCATTGAAGAATAATTATTCAACTGTAGAACCTGTAGCTGTTTCAACTTCATCTTCATCGTCATCATCTGTTGGAGGAGTTACTGTAGAACCAGTTCCTGTAAGGTCTTCAACAGTAGATCCTGATAATAATCCTAATTTATCTTGGATAAGAAGTTTGATATCTCAAATCATTACTTTTGATTCTTCTGTTTTTGCTTTTGCAATAAGATGATCAATTTGAGTTAATAAACTAGTAAGAAATCCATTATTAATTTTTGCGATAATTCCTCTTAATCTTTCAGCTCTAGCACCAACTTTAACAGCTTTTTTTTGCATAATTTGTTCTTTTTTTTGGAGTTGTTGATTTCTTTTTTCTTGTCGTTTAGCTTTTTTACCTGTTGTTGTTTCTGCTCCTGTTGTAGTAATAGTGGTTTCTGATGAATCTTTATCAGTAGTTGTTGTAGCTTCTTGAGCAAATGTTGCTGTAGTAAAACTTGCTCCAATTAAGATAGCTAATAAAAGTAATTTTTTCATGGTGAAAGGGATTAGTAAATAAAAATAAATATCCTTCTGTAATAGTAGACGAATAAAAATAAAAAAAATTTTCAGATTTAATTATTTTTGAAAAATATAAAATTTTATCTAATAATTTTCGTCTGTATTTTTGAAGAAGAAATATTACAATTGCGAAGGATTTTGTTTTATTTATGCTTATTGAGTTATAATTATGAGAAAAATATCCTTTTTTGTTGTATCTTTCTCTTCAATGTCAGATGAACAGTTGGTTTTGGAAATCCAGAAGTGAAACAATGAAGCATTTGAGGAATTATATGAAAGACGACACAAAAAAATATATACGTATTTATGGAACTTCCTCAATTATAATTATGATGATACTGTTTCGTTGACGACGGATGTTTTTATAAAGTTTTATGAATACCTTAAAGAAAATTCTTTGAATAATGTTAAATGATTTCTTTATCGTCTTGCCCATAATTTGGCTATTGATTGGATAAGATCAAAAAAATCATGTTTAGATATTTCTTTGGATCAATCTTATTTGAAAGAAACGCTATCGTATATTGATGAACATAAGCATAATCTTGAAGTGTCATTTAAACAGAAACTTTTTGAAAAATTACTTACTTATTTGGAACCACAGCAAAGAGAAATCCTTTATCTTAATTATCAAGAAAAAAAATCATATAAAGAAATTGGTGACATCTTTTGATTACCTAAAAATTCAGTTTGAACATTGCTTTTTAATGCGAAGAAAAAACTTAATGATTTGGCAAAAAAGCATTGAATTCATAAAACTCTTTTATCTTAATTGTTGTAGCTATGATTTATTCTTTCCCAACACCCAAAGAAATTCCTTATGAAATCAAGCAACATGTTATGAATAAGGTTTTTCCTAAAAAATGATCTTTGATAAAAAGAGCTTCTTTAGTAAAAATCTTTTCTGTTTCTTTGTCTTTCTTGGGAATATTTCTGTTATTCTCTTTTTTGTACATCAAAAATCATTTTAATTTATCGTCTTCAAATACTACTTTATTGGAAAAAAAGACTGACTCATCGGAGAAATTATCTTCTAAAGAAGTTGCTTATTTAGATAGCTCAGTATATGTGCAAGAAAAAGATGTCCAAGAAAAGTACCTTGAAGAAGTTGATCTTGCTATTTTGGAAGCAGAGGATCTTTTGGCAGAGTTGGAATCTCTGATTTAATTTTTTATGTTATATTATGAAAAAATTTTATTTTATTTGCTTTTGTTTGTTTCTTTTTGGAGGTTTTGTTTCTGCAAGAGAATGAGTTGATGTTCAAACAAAAAAACCTGCTATTGTTGAGCAAAAAAAATTAGAATCTTCTATATCTTTCCCTCCAAAAAAAACTTTGAAAGACAATATTCAGAAGATTTTTCAGATTCCAAGAACTAAAAAAACAATTACTTCTGATTTTTGTTTTTCATGAAAAAATTTATTAGTTAGAGATAATTTATCTAAAAAAGCTAAAGAGTCTTCTGACAAAGTTTTTTGACTTGTTCTTTTGGCATCAAAAATTAATTATAATGTTGAAAATTTTCAAGCTTTAGCTCAAGAACTTCAGGTTCTTTCTTCTCAAATAGCTAAAGATTGTTTGTTATCGGATTTTCAAAATCATCGTGAACAAATAAAAAAGTCTCTTGATTCTTTAAAAAAAGAGATGGTCTCTTTTAAAAAGTATGTTGCTAATTTGCGTAATAAGTAATTAAAAATTTTTTGAAATTTTGTATCATTCACGTATTATTAAAAATATAAGTCCTCATGTTATTGGAAACAACCAATTTTGTAGTGCCATAGATCAGAATCAAAAATATTGATTAATAGGGGAATAAATAAGCAATAAAATAGCTCATATTCCTATTCAAAAAGAAATAAATAATTGTTTGTTTGATCGAAAATATTTTGTAAAAATGTGTTGTATTTCACCAGCTCTACGAGAAATAATGTTAGCGTATTGGCAAAAAATAATGGTTGTATATGTTATAGCTGTGGCAACCATATATGAGCTATTTGTTTTTGTTAATATTTCTGGATTGATGTGGTTGAATTGTAGATAGAGATAATATCATATGTATCATAATCATCCCATAAGTGCACAAGTTCGTATAATATCGATAATGTTTTTTTTATTCATAATATGTTCTGATGTTTTTCTTGGTGGTCCTTTCATAAGTTTTTTTTGTGCAGGGTCTCGGGTAAGTGCTGTTAAAGGTCATATTTCTCAGATAAGATCAATAGCTAATATTTGAACTGCAGTAATCGCTATTGGAATATCAGCAAAGACACTTATGATCAAACTAATAAGAATGGCAAATAATTCTCATCCATTTGAAGTAAGGGAGGAAAGAATTGTTTTTTTGAGATTTTGATAAATAGTTCTTCCTTCTTGTATTGCATAAACTAAGGTACTGAAGTTATCATCAAGAAGAATTATTTTGGATGCTTCTTTTGCTACATCTGTTCCTATTTTTCCCATAGCAA
>CAZZEA010000053.1:5366-5590 GCA_964652925.1 uncultured Candidatus Peribacteria bacterium
CAGCACGTTTGAGCTCAGGAGCGTCATTGATTCCATCGCTGGTAACTGCAACTATATTATGTTCTTCTTGCAGGAGTTGAACTATTCTTAATTTGTCTTCAGGTGCTACTCTAGAAAAAATAATAGAGCGATTGTGGTGGATGATTTCGGATAATTCTTTGTTTAATAATGTTTTTAGTTGTTCTTCTGAGATAACTATTATTTTTACATTACCATCAAGTCCT
>CAZZEA010000054.1:0-2798 GCA_964652925.1 uncultured Candidatus Peribacteria bacterium
TGTATAGGAAACAAAAGTTTTTTTAAAATTTCGTCGCCAAAGTATGTCCGACAACTAGGTTTTGTGCGACATGAGAGTGGCGTGTAAAACCTAGGGGGAGGGTGTTTTGCGATGTTTAATGTCGCAAAATGTCGATTTTGGTAGGTTTTTAGGTAGTTAAAATATTTGTCATAGTTTTGTCAGTTTTTTTCTTTTTTTGGATTGCTAGAATTTCGGCGAACATGAAGAAAAAAAGTATTGGCTCTTTTTGATATGAACATATTTCTCTTCTTTGATTTTTTATATGTATTATTTGGAATAATGCAAGAAATGTTTTTGAATTGGGGAAGAGAAAAATATGTTCTTTCTATGAAAAATTCTCCCGTTTCTATTCGTATTAGAGAAATCTGGCTTGTGAAATTTTGATTGAATATTGGTAATGAATAAAATAGTAAATGATCTTATTTGAGGCCTGTTTTGGTATTTAAACAACTTCGAGGAGTCTTTCTCTGTATTCCTCTTACATCTCAAGGTAAGCATCCTGTTTATCATTATAAGCTTAATACTTCTTCAAATAGAGAGTCATATTTGATTTTTAATCAGATAAGAGTTCTCGACAAAAGGAGATTTGTTCATAAAATGAAGAAAATTTCTTTAGATGATTTTCAGACAATCAAAAAACTCTTCCATAAAGTTTTATTTACAAAAGAGCCTTTTGGGTCAGAGACCGATCAATCCCCTACTAAAGTAGGGTCGGGGCCTGTAACTAGTACAAGCAAGATGGCTTGATTATAACAAATATTTCCCAAAAATTAAGTTTTTATTTTGTAAATACGTATCATGCAAGATTATGTAAATCAGCTTCCTAGAGAGCTTCAGCAGAGGAATTATAGTCCGAGGACGGTGAGATTTATAGCAATTGTTTGAAGTTTTTTTTGAAGTGGTTAGGATACGATGTATCCATAATTACTCGTGAAAAAATTATTGATTTTATCCTGTATTTAGAATCTCAAGGGAGAGCGCCGAAGACGATAAATTTGTACAAAGAAGTCATAAAATTCTTTTGTAGTCAGATTTTGAAATTGCATGTGTATTTGGATATTAAATTGTCTAAACAACCTCGTAAACTTCCTGTTATTTTGTCTCGTCAAGAGATTCAGAAAATTCTAGATAGCGTGTCCAATAGGAAACATAAAACCTTGTTGTCTCTGGCTTATGGTGCTGGACTTAGGGTGTCAGAGGTTGTTCGTTTGTGTGTGGGAGATGTGAATCTTGAGAAGAAGATTCTTCATATTAAGTCGGCGAAAGGACAGAAAGATAGGATAACGATTTTGCCAGAGAAAATTTTGGGAGATATCGGTATGTTGATGGAAGGGAAGAATTATGGAGATCCTGTGTTTCATTCTGAGCAAGGCGGGAGTTTGCATCCGAGAACCGCGCAACATATTTTTCAGGATGCCTTGCTCAGGTCGGGTATTCAGAAAAAGGCGTCGTTTCATTCGCTTCGTCATAGTTTTGCGACACATTTATTGGAAAATGGGACGGATATTCGTTATATTCAGAAATTACTGGGACATTCGTCGATAAAAACGACGCAGATTTATACACAGGTTTCGACACATAATTTACAGAGTATTCAGAGTCCATTGTAGATTCGTGATAATTTTTGAATTGGATTAATTCTATCTCAGTACTGTGTGGTCACAATGATCGATAAAAAAAAGACAAAAATTTTTTGGTGAAAAATTTATCAAGAGAAACACCAGTTTTAAACTGATAAAAAATTTATTCTACTTTTGTCAGTTTTTTTCTTTTTTGGGATTGCTAGAATTTCGGCGAACATGAGGGAGAGAATGTATCGGTCCTTTGATAAGGAAATCTTTCTCTTCCTTGGTTTGTTTAGTAAGGTAAAATATTTATATGGAAGAATTGTTTATTTCCTGGTGAAAAGAAAAATACTTTATTACCACTAAAGATAGTTTTGTATATGCTAATAGTAGAGATGTGCGATTGGTTAAGTTTTGATTAAATATCTGAAATGAACAAAATTGAAAAAATTGATATTTAAGACCTGTTTTGGTATATAAAAAACTTCGATGAGTTTATTTGTGTATTCCTTTGACAACAAAAGGTAAACATTCTTTTTATCATTATAAAATAAAACAATTTTTTACGAAAAAAGATTCTTATTTGGTATTTAATCAAATAAGGGTTTTGGATAAAAAAAGATTTGTACATAAAATGTATAGAATATCGGAAGAAGAATTTGTTGTAATAAAAAAACTCTTCTACAAGGTTTTGTTTGAAGAAGAGTTTTTAGATGAATCCCTCCCACAATAATTGCAGGAGGTCCGAGCTCTAAGGCGAGATGATTGATTATAAACAAAAATATATTAAAAATCAAATCATTTTTATATTTTATATCATTTTCTATGACTAAGCTTATGACACAGTTCAAACAAGAATTGTTGCTTAGAGGATATAGTGAGAAGAAGGTTGAAAAATATTGTGTGTATCTTGGATTGTTTTTTTTGTGGTGTCATGGTTCTTTGGAGATGTTTAATCAAGAAATATTTCGTGAATTTCTAAGTAATATGAAAAATAAAGGTAGATCTTTGTATAAAATTAGACAGTATAAGCAAATATTCAGATTCTTTTGTCTATATGTGTTGGAAAAATAACGATTTATTTGACAATTGACAAGAATTTGCTAAAGTCTATTTTAGAAACACAATTAAATTTAAATATATGGAAACAAAAATTGCTTTTAAACAAAAAGAAGTTAATGTGTCTGCGAGTGAGTACCAAAAAGTATCGTT
>CAZZEA010000054.1:2824-5557 GCA_964652925.1 uncultured Candidatus Peribacteria bacterium
AGAAAGTATAGCATTTGTGATGCAACCCTTTTTGGGGATGAGTGAACTTGCTATTAGGGGATTCATATCTCAATCTATTGCAGAGTGGCAGATTAGACATAAAAAAGAAATTGGATCTGTATTAAATTTGCCTTTGGAAGATAGACAAAGATTTATGAAAGAAGGAATGGATATTTTATATCATATTCTTTCTGAAAAAGTACTTAAGAGGGTTGAAGACCAACCAAAACTAAGAAAAGCTATTGATGCTGGTTTAAAAGCATATTATGATAAGTTTGTGTCTAAAACCGGTAAATAATCTTAAGAGGACACAGTTTGTGTCGTTTTTTTTGCAAAAAAAACGTTCTTGGATATAATTACATTGGTTCTTAAAAATTGAATTTAAGACTAATTTATAAATATCATAATGTCTCTTATGACTTGGGAACAAATCTGATTATTGATAGGGTGACTTGGAATGTTTTTGTTTGGAACAATGGCTTTTGAGGAAGCTATAAGTTTTTTGGTGACTAAAAATTTAAAAAATCTTTTGAGAACGGCTACAAAAAAATTGATTTCGTCTATTTTTACTGGTTTTTTTGCTACGTCTATTTTGCAAAGTAGTGCAGTCGTTTCGTTGATTGCGGTTTCTTTTGTAGGCGCAGGTATTATTGGATTAGAAAATGCAATTGGAATTATTTTGGGAACCAATATAGGTGCTCCTTTAATGGATATTGTTTTGGTAAATTTTTGACTTAAGTTTTCCTTGTCGAGTATTGCTTTGCCTATGATAGGAATTGCTGGATTTGCGTTTCTTATTTTTTCTGGATATGGAAAAGTAAAAAATATAGCAAGAGCAATAGTCTGACTTTGACTTATTTTTTTAGGACTTGGATTTATGAAAGATAGTATGATGGTTTTGGCAGGAAGTGTCGATTTTAGTCAGTATGTTTCTTTGTCGCTTTTTGCTTATTTTGGCATAGGATTTTTGGTGACCATATTGATGCAATCGAGTTCTGCGACGACTATTTTGGTTTTGACAGCAGCTAGTTCTAGAATTGTCGATTATCGTATGGGAATTCCTATAATTATGTGAGCTTTTTTGGGAACAACGTTGACAGTAGTTTTGGCGTCTTTTGGACCTAATGCGTTGAAAAAGCAAGTGGCATTTAGTCACGTATTTTTTAATTTATTTTCGGTAATTCTAGGCTTTGTTTTCCTTCCTTTGATCGTGTTGTTGTTTGAAAATTCTTTTGAAGATGTTGTTTTGGGATTGTCGATCTTTGCTATCTGATTTAAAATTGTTTGAGTGGTTTTGATGAGTCCTTTTATTTGATATTTTACTCATTTTTTACAGAATATATTTCCTGTCAAAGAAACAAAACTTTGATTATCTTTGGAACAGGTTGATCCAAAAATTCCTGATGCAGCCATGATTGCTATGAAGCAAGATATTGGTAAACTTTTGAAAAAAATATTTGCTTATATATTACATGTTTGGTCTATTGATGAAAAAATTTTATTGAAACATCGTATGACGCTTCATAAAATTTTATCAGCACAAAAAACTTCTGATGAGTTTCTTCTCCAACAAGAATATGCTTTGATAAAAATGATGGAAGAGTCTCTCGTTGCTTTTGGTGCTCAAATTAAAAGACACTCTATGAAAATAGGAGATGTTAAAATGATAGATGACTATTATTCTGTTATTACTTCTGCTGTATTAGCAGCAAAATATATGAAAGATATTGTTCATAATGTATTAGTTTTTGAAGAACAATCAACCTGATGGTTGGCAAAACAATATGATATCTTTAGATCGATGTTGGTTAATCTTTATGTGGTAATTTCTGAAGTTATTGATGGAAAAGAATCTGATGAAATGCTTACGAAAATGTTAAGTTTGGTTCAGGATATTAAATCTGTTGATCAAGAATTTATGGTTTCTTTGACTAAAGAATTTAGTAAAGATAAGGTAAGAAAATTTGATTTGTCTGTTATTTTACATGTCAATCGTTATGTGTATTTATCGTCCTTGTCGTTTGTTGATGCTATCAAAAACTTATATCTTCAATCTATGGAGAAAAAAGTCTTTGATGAGTTAAAGTAATTTTTTGTTTTTGTCCTGTTGCATAGATAACTTTATACATTGAGAACAATATAAATATCTTAATAGTTTTTGCAATGGAGTTAGACCATCCATTCATAAGCCTGTATGTTTTATTTTGTTATTATAGTACTGTAATCGTAATTGATTACGGTATTTTAATTCGTCTAACTCCATTGTTTTATTTCGAAAGATTATTTCTAATCTTTTCCAAGTTCCATGATATCTTTCTATTTTACCATTATGTTGTGGCATATACGGCTCGTTTTTAATGAGAACAATACCTACACTTTCTATGTATTCACTAAACACTTTACCAAACTCTTTTCAATTATCTGTCCTTATAGTGTGTACTTTGAATGGTGTTTTTACCAGTAAATCTTTGATAAAATTTATGCTTTCATTTACTCAATATTCTTCAACTATTTCTCAATAACACCATCTTGTACAATCATCTATTGCATTATAAGACCAAATATGTTTACTTCTTCAATAGGGGAAGCTCACATCTACCTGCAGTTCTCAAGGGGTTGATAAACTGTAGAGTGTTCGTTCCCTTTTTTCTTTAATCTTAGTATTTACTCAATACCTTATATGTTAGATTTTAAAGCGTTGTTTACACATTAGATATATTTTTTACTCATTTC
>CAZZEA010000055.1:0-5511 GCA_964652925.1 uncultured Candidatus Peribacteria bacterium
ACTCGAACCCTCGACCTCCTGCGTGACAGGCAGGCGTTCTAACCAACTGAACTACCACTCCAAATTCAATTTATTTCCAATTTAATGGAGCCAACTGTCGGATTTGAACCGACGACCCACCGCTTACAAGGCGGTAGCTCTACCGCTGAGCTAAGTTGGCATCAAAGAAGCTCAGGGCTTCTTATTTATTTTTATTTGCTTCATTAAATAATTTTGCAACTCTTGATTTTCTTCTTGCTGCTGTTTGTTTTCTTAAAACACCAACTTTACAAGCTTTATCTATATATTTATAAAGAGATTGTAATTCTGTTTCTGCAACAGAAACTCCTTTTGATATATTTTTTATAAATTTTTTGATAGCCATTTTCATTCTCAACTTAAAATCATAGTTTCTTTTTTGAAGTTTAAGTGATCTTGCATGTGCTTTTTTTGCTGATTTTGTAACTGGCATAGGGAACAATAATAATTAAAACACGAATTCTCCGAGGGTGGGACTCGAACCCACGACCCAGTGGTTAACAGCCACTTGCTCTACCGGCTGAGCTACCGCGGAATAGCATTAAATTTATGCGAATGACTTTATAGTAATCCAAAATCGTTTTTCAACAGATTTTATGTTTTTTTAATATACCGGGGACAGGACTTGAACCTGCACACCGTAAGGCACTTGGTTCTAAGCCAAGCGTGTCTGCCAATTCCACCACCCCGGCATCACGATGTTACTATGTAGTATAAATTCTCAGGAGATAGGACTCGAACCTATAACCACCTGATTCAGAGTCAGGTGCTCTACCAATTAAGCTACTCCTGAACACCAAAACATCTTATTAATAATTTTTGCGGGGGATGGAGTCGAACCACCTATCTTCGGGTTATGAGCCCAACGAGATACCGTTTCTCTACCCCGCAATTTCAATTCTGGGGAACTAGGATTCGAACCTAGACTGACGGAGTCAAAGTCCGCTGTCCTACCGTTAGACGATTCCCCAATGCAATCCCAAAAAATACATATCCAAACGGATCGTGTTGCTTATATAGAGATTTCTTTTTCTATTTCAAGCTTTTTTTTAAGAAAAAATAAAAAAAGCTAGATAACATGTATCTAGCCTCATAAAAATGTCCTAAAAATTATTATTGAACAGGAGGAGTTGGTTGTGGTTGAACAGGAGAAATAACTGGTTGTGGTTGAACAACAGGAGGAGGAACTTGTTGCGGTTGAACAGGAGGAACAACTGCTTGTTGTGTGTTCGGCTGATAATTTTGAGTTAAAATTTGTTGATTATTTATAAGGGGTTCGCTTTTTTCTTCAGAAACGTAATTTTGAGCACCTTGTGCTACAGTAGAAACTCCAGTTTTTGTAATGTCAAAGGCTTTTTCTCAGATATTTTCTAATGTGTTTCCTATTGCTCACAAAAATCAAGCTCAAGGAATATTTTGAACTGGTTGCGTTTGTTGTGTAGGTGTTGTATTTTGTGTTGGTTGTCCGTTATTTGAGCTTGGTGTAGGTGCAGCTAATTTTGCTATAAAATCAACAATACCTTTTAGCATTTTATCAAAAAAACTATCTACCTCAGGTGCTGGTTGCTGGGGTATTTGTTGTATTGGAGCTTGTTGAACAGGTATCTGTTGCTGAGGGACTGTTCATCAAATAGGTTGTTGATTTTGGATTTGCATAGGATCCATAATGATAAATTACACTATAAAACTATTAATTACATATCAATTGTAATCGTTTTTATAGAAAATGCAAATTTTTAACAAGAAAGTAGATTATTTAGATATCAAAAAAACTTGTTTTTTCGTGGAAATGATATATAGTATCTTGTATTAACTAATAATTACTGATTAAAATCTATTAGTTTTCGTTTTTAGTTTGTAGTTTTAAAACGTGGAAAATCTACAATATATATGATCTGGAGAGAGAATAGATATCTTTTTATCTAAACATTTTTCTTTATCGAGGAATTTTTTTCAACATATTCTCAAAAGAGGTGGTGTTCTCGTAAATAGTAAACAAATAAAAAAATCCTACCAGCTCCAACCAAACGATGATATCCAAATAGATAATTTTCAAAGATTTCTAGATGATCAAGCAATGGAAGAAGCCCCAAAGATAGAAATACCGATCGTGCATGAAACTTCAGATTTTCTTGTTATAAATAAACCAAAAGGAGTTCTTTCTCACCCAAGAACTATCCGAGAACTTCACGAACCTTCGGTTTCTTGATTTTTGTATCACAACTATAAGTCTTTACCGAGTATTGGGAATTTTATTAGAGCTGGTATTCTCCATAGATTAGATAAACAAACAGATGGATTAATGATTGTTGCAAAGACGGAAAGGGGATTGGCTCATTTTAAAAAATTATTTCAAGCAAAATCAGAAAGCGAAGATATTTGAGAGAAAGAAAATGTTTGCCTTAAAAAGTTTTATCGTGCAACCTGTGAAATTACGCCAAACTGAGAAACATTTTTACAATTCATCAAAAATAATCTGCCTTTTGTTATTACATCGCTAGTTATTGCTAAACTTCCTCATATCACGCCCAAAATTGGTATTACGAAAATTCTTAATTATACAATTTCTTCAGATACCAAAAGAGTGAGTATAGAATTAGAAGTTCTCACCTGAAGAACTCATCAAATTAGATATCATCTTTCGCAGGCTGGATTACCAATAGTAGGGGATTATCTCTATGGGAAAGAAAATGGAGAAGAAATGAAATTAACTGCGTGGAAACTTGTTTTCGAAGATTTGGAAGGGAAAATACAAACTATTCAGATCTAAAAAAAGCTATACCCAATAAGGTATAGCTTTAAATTAGTTATTTATTGTAATTTTTCATATTTCCTAATATTATATCTGATAAGATATTGTTCAAAAATATTAGGAACTTTAATCATGATTGCGGTTTCCTCTGTATTGCCGAAACCTTGATTAAAGACAGTACCAAAACATTGCATACCAACAGACAACCGCCCATAAAGCCTAATGAGAATTGGGGCGTTAAATCTTTTTGCTAACATAATGAAATCTTGCTCGAAGTCATCTGTAAAGATAACATCTTCAGGAAGTTCACCATATGGACGAATAAGTCCATATTCTCCTTTAGGTTTAATCAGGGAACTGTTTTTCGCTGGAAAGTATCTATCAAAGAAATGATAGACGGGATCTAGGTTACCAAGTTGTGGATAAAGGGTAACCTTACCAACAAGGAAAGTAACTGGATTTGTCCAGGATATAGAGCCTGAGTTTTTTTTATTAATCCAAAACCCTAATCCATCAAATAATGCCTCCAAAGCAAAAGATCTTTGATAATCTGGTTGAACAAAAGCCCTTCCAAATTCTGCGGTGTAAGGAAAATACTTTTCCATAAATCGTTTGCTTAAGTTGAAATAGCTTGTCATAGGGGAAAAACATTCTTTATTGCTGCACTATAGAGCGTCAATAATGTTTGAATTCTATATCCTCCAGCAATTTCATGCTTTTTTGGATCCCATATAACCAGTTGGTCAAAATGTTTATCAAATTCATCAATGTCGTAAGCTTTCCCAGTTCCTGCATTTATGTGTCTAAAAGCAATTTCTCTTAAGCGTCCAATTTCTTGCATAACAGAAGGACATTCTTCAGCTTTTACAATATAAATTTCAAACCCACCACGGTTTGATGTTTTTAACAGAAACTCTTGCTTTAATTCTCCTCTTAGGAGATGTCTGGGTTGTGGATCAATAATTTGTTCTTCCTTCATATATATTTTGTTTTTAGTTTTTTTTATTTAGCAAAAAATATATATCCAATAGATATTAAATGTCAATAGCTAGAATTTGTGGGTATTATTTGGAAAAATCTCTATTTAGTTTCAAAAGCTCCTGTTTTTGTTCATGAGAGAGGTGAGGATTCTTTAGTGTTTGCTGGAGAAAAGATTTTATGGCTTGTCAAAGTGTTTGTTTGATAATTTGAAGTTTTTTTTCTTCCGTTTTAAGATCAAATTCTTTTTCCCATCGAAGTTGATGTTGATTTAGTGAATCAAGTGTCTCCTGATCTTGGGAAGTAAGAAAAGGAGTAAGAGGATTACTCTCTAAAGTAAGAAAAAATTCTTTGAGAGCAACAAGTGTCGACCAGAGTCCTGGGGTTTCTTGATGTTGTTCAAAAAAATCATGGTAAAATAATGCTGCAAAAAGCATATCTCTTGATGGTTGATATAATCAAGTTGCTTTAGGTTTTTGTCTCATATGGATTTTGCCCTCATTTTGAGCAAATTTTTTATATTGAGATCGAGTAAATTCAAAAGGGGAATGAAGGGAATCACTGACAACTTGGATATAATGCTGTTGTAATGAAATATTATTGATTTTTTGAATAAGTCCAAAAAGGGTATTGAGGATTTTCTGCTTGTCGATAGGTGATGTAAGGTTATATTGGGTTTTGAGGTACGAAAAGACAGCAGAAAATCCATCTTGTGCATTCTGTAAAATCTGGGCAAAATACTCTTTACCCGAAGGGTCGTTCGCAAGATCATCTGCGTCTTTGAATTCTGAAGGGAGGATCAGTTGTTTTGGAAAAAGGTCTTGCTGATAAGCAAGGGAAAGTGCTCTCTGAGTTGCATTTTGCCCAGCCGAGTCACCGTCAAACAGGAAGTATACGGTATCTGTATATCTTTTCAAAATCTTGATATGGTCTTCGGTAAGCGAAGTTCCAGAAGTTGCGACAGCAACAGGAAATCCAAGTCTATGGAGAGCAATAACGTCCATTTGTCATTCTACCACGATTAAGTAACCAAACTGTCATATATGTTGTTTTGCCCAATTAAGTCAGTATAAAATTTTTGATTTTTCAAAGGCTGGATGTTCAGAACTATTGAGATATTTAGGACTATCATTGGGATCCAAAACTCTTGCACTAAATCCAATAATATTGTTCATAGTATCAAAGATAGGAAACATAATTCTTTTTTTGAAAAATGTATAGAAATCTGAATTTTTACTTGGTTTAATTAATGATGCTTGTATCAAATCATTATCACTAAATCTTTTTCATTTCAAAAAGTTCCATAAATCATAGGAACTATCAGGAGCAAATCCTACACCGAAATGTTCTATGGTAGCATCATCAAGTTTTCTTTTTTCATGGAGATATGTTTGCGCTTCTTTTGATTTTTGTAAAGCATCAACAAAAAATTGTTGAGCTAATTTATGAATTCTTTTTATCTTTTCTTTTTCATCAGCGTAATGATCCAATTTTTTGGTATCAACTTCATAACTAGCAATATTTATACGTGCATCTTTTGCTAATAATTTAACAGCATCCCAGAAATCTATTTTTTCATATTCCTGTACAAAGGTAAACACATTTCATCCTTTTCAACATCCAAAACATTTAAAAATTTGTTTTTGAGGAGAAACCATAAACGAAGCAGTTTTTTCATTATGAAAAGGACAGCAACCAGAATAGTTACTACCAGATCTTTTCAATGAAACATGTCTTGAGATCACATCTACAATATCGACATT
>CAZZEA010000056.1:0-5360 GCA_964652925.1 uncultured Candidatus Peribacteria bacterium
GGTGATTTTGTTTTGTCTCATTCTGAGCGAAGTGAAGGGAACCCCTACATAGACTTCGTCTGCACCATATTCGGCAGCAACGATAGCTTTTTGGTAAGATCCTCCAGGAGCAACTATTTTTGGTGTATTCATTTAAAATGTTAAGTGTTAAATGTTAAGTGTTAGATTGTTGGAATCTTTTTATTTGGTTGGAGTATCTTATAGTTTTGTGTTGGAAATACAATAAAAAAACTCCTCATAAAGAGGAGCTATTTTTGGATAATATGTTCAATCAAGAGAGGAATTGCGTTGTGAAGGTAGTCTATTGTCTTGATAATATAATCAGATTTTTGTTGTTCTGTGTATCCTGGAGCAAGAAACTCTTCGATATCAGGAACATCTGTTGATGTATCGAAAGCAATTTCATTAAATAGCATACAATCAAATCCCATATTTTCTACCACTTCTCTATGATTGTTTCCCATACAGATAATGAGATCTTGTTCTCCTAAGATTTCTTTGGAAACTTTTCTTTGGGTATGATTACTTGGATCACACCTATAATAATTAAGGCGTTCTACTGTTGTTGGATGTGCTGCTTGTAGATTGACTTCTGTACCTGCAGATGAAATATTAATAGCTTCCATTCCTATTTCTTCTAGATGTTTTTTGATGAGATATTCAGCAGACATACTACGGAAAATATTTCCTTTACAGACAGATAAAATATTCATGGTTATTGTTCAAATTATAAAAAATCAGATGTTAATTATAGATTTGTTTGATGGTTTGGCTAAGGATTGTATATTGCGGATCTGCTAGAAATTGACGATTAGCTTCTCCTTTTCCTGTCTTTTCTCCAATAGGGCAGTCAGGGATAAGATGAAAATGGAGGTGTCCTATGGATTTTTTGCTTTTGCTTGTATCTGCCAATCCATCTCTAAGTAATAAATTTACTGCTTCATGTCTCGTATGAAGTTTGTTTGTTCGAATATTTACTAATTCATGGAGAGCAATGAGTTCTGGATGGGTGAGTTCTTGTAAAAGTATCACGTGTCTTTTGGGAATAATAAGCAAATGATCTTCTACATAAGGAGCTCTTGCGGGAATTACGTACATGTGTTCATTTTCATGAATCATATGATGGTGTGTTTTATGGCAAAAAGGGCAGATATTATTCGCTTTGAGATGTGCTAAAATTTCTCCATATTACATACGTCTATAGTTGAGATAGTAAAGATATTCTATTGTATCTTTTTTTTGTTTTTCTGTCAAATTTTACTGGTATTGTTTTTTTATACTAAATCTTTGTTTTTGATATTGACTTTTTACCTCTTTTTTATATAAAACAAATAACGATATTTATATTCTATGATATTTCTCATGAAACTACGTTCATCATTGGGTAATTATTCATCAATTTCCAATAAATTTACTGGGTTATTGGTAACTCTTTCTTTGATTATTGCATTATCTACAAATCCAGAAAAAGCCATAGCGCAAGAAAAAGATAAACAATCTCAATGAATTTCTTTGAAAGAAAAATATTTTACGCAATTGATTTCTGAAATTCAAAGAGAGATGAAAATAGAAGAAGAAAAACAATCTTTGGGAAAAAATAAAGAATCTATATTAAATATTTTGATTGATTTTCGTAATGAAAATGCCTTTGTAAAAGAAAAAAAAGAAGAAGTTTTAGATAGTTATTTACAACAACTTGAATCTGAAATAAAATGAATAAAATCAGCAGCTCAATTATTTCCTTTTTTGGATAAAAGTATAAATTTTTTAAACTCTTTGAAACAAAAAACTGCTATTATAGGTCAAGAGAAAGTTTCTGTAGGAGTAAAAGAAGTTTCTTTTGAAATTATAGATACATATATTGCTAGATTAACTGCATTAAAAACTCTTTTATCAAATACTAAAAATCAAGATAAGTCTTTAGATTTTTTGTCTAATCCTTCTATAGCGTTACTTTTACAACAAGCAAAAGAAACTGTATCAAAAAAAGAATCAGAATATACAAATCAAATAAATATAAACGATTCTTTGAAGCAAGATTATGGTCAACTAGTGCAAAATGTTTATGATTTAGAAAAAAACATAACAAATATTACTACTGAACTTCAAGAAAAAAATATTAATTTAGAAATTAATGAAAAAGAGTTAAAAACTTATGAGGCCTTATGAACAAATATCAATGAAGGTGATTATACAAAAAAAATAAATTTGATAAATGTTATTTCAATATTAAAAAAAGAAATAGAAGAATTAACAAAATCTTTGGATCTTTCAAATGCTGAATTAGTTGTAAAAAGTAATCAGATTCCAGTAAAAGAAGTAAATATAGATCAAAATATTAGAAAACTTAGTGCTATTCAAAAAGCACTATTGGATGAAAAAAATAAACAATATGCTCAGATTTCTGCAAATTTTAAAAAAGAATCGATGTCTGCAATTTCTATTCAAGATAAAGAGATAGAAAATCAAATGATAATTTTGAAAAAAACTATAGATACTTATAATTCCGGTATTGATAGTTTGACTAATGTACTTAAGAAAATTAATGAACAGAAAGAATCAGAATTTTGAAATTGAGAAAATGTTATTAGACAAAGAGAAGTCAGAATTCAATGATTGTTGAAAGAACATGTAAAATATTCTCAAGAATTGGAAAAACTTTATGTAATGTATAAGTCGATTTTATTGCAAAACAAGGAAGCTATTCTGAAGTTGGAAAAAGATAATCCTTTTATATTAACAGATATTTCTTCTTTGGAAACTGAAAAACAAGAAAAAGAACAACTTGTTGAATCTCTACGTGTATCTATTGATGCAAAAAATAAAGAGAAGTTAGAGACAAAAGATGATAGTAGAGTAATAACTTTGATTAATGAACTTACTATTTTGTATACTAATTTACAAAGGGCGGAAACATCTCTGAAGCAAACTCAAGAGTTACTTTCACAAAGAAAATCTTTTGATACAAATTATTCTAATAGAAATAGAGCAAATAGATAAAACAATAGAATATATTGATAATAATGTTTCTGCTTCAAGACATGCTATTTGAACTTTTGTGTACTGATACTATATGCATCTTAAAAAAGTAGAAATACAAAATTTATCTATAAAAATCACAAATATTCAAAAAAGAATTGATGAGACAAATATTAAAATAGATTCACTTAAAAATCTTGAAAAAGAAAGAAGGGCTATGATAAAAAAATCTACATGATCACCTTATGAAAGATTGCAAAAAGAAAAGCAATTATTAGTTGAAATAAATATTATCGTAAGTAATGTCAATTCATTTAATACGGCTTTGCAGAAAGATACAAAATTATTGGAGGAATATAATTTAGCTTTAATTGAACTTCAAAAAACATTTAAAGAATTTGCATCGATTGCAAAAGAAGATTTGGATCTTTATTGTGAATTTTCATTTAATTGATTGGGGTTGAAAGAATGATTAAGTAATAGTAATTATCCTATTCCAAAGAAATTGCCTATAGATATTTCAGATTTTGCTAGTATAGAAAAATTGATTAATTTTCTCAAAGAAAATTGATTACAATCAGCTTATTCTATGGAAGATATAAAGAAAATATATAAATCTATATAGATAAATTTTTAATCATATAGGTTCATTCTTTTTGATATCAAATTTTTTCGTAATATTGTTTCACTCCTACACCAGAGATAACAGATAATCTGGTGTATTTTTTGGATTGAGAAATTTGTTCTGCAATATGCATAAGTTGTTTACCAAATCCTGTGTGTTGTATTCATTCTTTTTCAGCCTTTTTTTTGAGGGATTGTAAATTTCAGTATACGTGTAATTCTCTGATGAGTGCTGTGTTTTTTCCTAATCATTCTCGGTCTATGGAAACCTCTTTTTTTGGTAGGAGTAATCTGGTAAATCCGAAGAGATATCCGAGGGTATCTTCGAAACTGATAAAGTATTCAGTGCCTGCACTGCTGAGATATGTTCTGATTACTAAATTAACGGTTTCCTCTTGAGGATTTGTTCTGTTTCTGATTTCTCTGCTTCTCGTGTCAAGGGAGATATAGTTTCTAGAGGAGGTGAAATCAGGAGTGATTCCGATGATACTCGTCTGAATCTCTGATTCTCAGAGTGCTTTTTTATCTTTATTTGCTGTAAGATATTCGTTGAAAGTTGAGTGGAGTGTGAAGTTTCCATATAAACGTTTGAAGAATGATTGTCGTTGATTTAAATTCTGATTTTGATTGGTTTGTAATTTGGTGTGAACTAATTGATTGAGGTTGGTAATATTGGATCCTGCTGCGATTTCGGTAGCGGGAATATCGCGGATTAGTCTCTTGATTCTCGTGTAGGGAGGAATAATTGTCGTAAGCGTTGTCTCTATAATTTCTTCGATATCTTCGGTCTCCAAAGGTTTGTATTCACCCTTTTTGTAAAGTTCGAAAAGCTTGGTGTTGGGGATAACTGAGGTTGGATAAAATTTAATTTCATCAGGTTTGATATATGGATTATCGTAAATTTTTTGGAACGTTCCGATATTTTTTTGTTTGGTAGAGGTGTATAATCCCGGCATAATATGCACCGAAAACTTAAATCCATATTGTCTAAGTTTGTGACAAGCGGCTTCGATTTGCGCTACGGTGTGACCTCTTTTGTTGGCTTCCAAAATTTCATCATACATGGATTGGATTCCTATCTCAAGTCTGGTAACTCCGAGCTTTCTCCAGAGCTGGCAATTGGTATCAGTCACATATTCTGGTCTGGTTTCTATGGTCAATCCGATAATTCTATGAGGAGCGGTTTCATTGATGGTTATGGCTTCTTCGATATCGTTGGCGTATTTAATAGTTTCTTGGTTGGTAATCGTATATTTATATCTCTTGTTTTCATCGGCTTCATCTAGTCCTTTGTGATCAATTTCGAGATTATCAAACGTATTGCAGGCATCATAGAGTCCTTTGATAAATTCGATTTTATAGTCTTCTGGATAGACATCCCAAGTTCCTCCAAGGATGATCATTTCAATTTTATCGGTATCATGTCCTGAGAGATCGAGAGATCTTAGTCTATTATACACTTGTTTAATTGGATCAAATTGATTGAGGAGAGCTCTCGCAGCACCTGGTTCTGTCTTGATATAACTTTTGGGCATTTCAGGATCATTGGGACAGAAAATACATTTCCCAGGGCACCAGAAAGGCTTGGTCAAAACTTGTACCGCTACAATTCCAGACTCTGACCTAATAGATCTTTTTTTGAGTAATTGTTCGACTTCATTGTTGGCTTCTATCTTTTTTTGTTCTACAAGATCACGGTAGGTTTGGAGAAGAGTAATATTGGTAGGTAAATCTTTGAGTTTATTTATTTGAGAAAA
>CAZZEA010000057.1:0-5318 GCA_964652925.1 uncultured Candidatus Peribacteria bacterium
CACAGTTTTACAAACAATCCCAAAATATGAAAAGCATCAAAAACAAGATATTCTGACTATTTCTATTTATTATTACAATTTCAAATATAAGTTTTGCTCAAACTTGTCCATTTGGGATAACCAACGATCCTTATCCAGGACAATGTGGCAGATACACAGACAAAGATCAAAATTGATTCTGTGATTTTGGACAAACGACTACAGAAAACAAAACAAACACAACAAGTAGCCAAGAAAACATAAACAACCAAGAAACGACAAAAAGTGAAGAATCAAAGCCAATAATTATTTTCTTATTACTACGAATTATCGCCACAATACTAGCATACATCATCAGTCAAACCTTGTGAAAAAAGCCATTTTTCCATAAATTATTTTGTTGTTTAGATGCAAATATAACATTACTCCTTATTCCATTATTCGCTTTATTTTGGTTTTTACGAGCACAATCTCCTGTGCAATACTGAGCTGCTCGATGATATTGAGCTTTACGAGGACTACGATTACTATTAATTTCTCGTCCATTACTCAATATTTTACAAAAAACAAAATTCAAAAATACAATTCTGACAAAATTTCTTATTTGGTTTGTCTGTCATCGTAAACAATTTGGAATCATCATGTTTTGGCTTGCTACAGTACATTCTTTTTTATATTTAAATATTTGGTATACCTACAACACATTACTATCAAACTTACTAACATACGCATGAGTAGCCTGATCTTTGGGCTTACTCACTTCTTTTGTATGATATATAACATCCAACAAACGATCTTTATGTAATCTAAAATCATATCGAAAACCAATACAAAAATTGGCATATATTTGACTTATCGCATCAGTAATCCACGTCTATTTCATCAACCCACAAAATGGAATAATTTTTTGAGCACTGACTTTAATCTGGGCAATTTTACGATTTTTGGCTAAAAAAAAATAGATATTGACACATTAACTCAAATAAATATAAGTTAAGCAACCAAAACAAAAAAAAACTTATGAAATAAATATTTTCAATATTATCTGTATTATCTGTTATTATAGGATTACTTCTATATAGCAAAGAGACAAAACAAAAGAAGAATAAACCAAACTTAGTAGTATTTCTTATTCTACTACTACTTGCTATAATAAATGCAACAACATATAGTATTATAGTAAAAGGCCTATACAAAAGTTTGTTTTTGATAGCCAACGTATTAGCAAACCTTTTGATAATCATAATCACTATCAAAAGCAAAAATTTTCTTTTTTTAAAAAGAGACCTATGGATTGTTGCAGCAGGAATTGTTTGTATTTTTATTATGATAAAAGTCTTTAGCGTAAAAGATATTCATATAATTATGCAAGTAGCTACAACAATACCTTTTATACCACTTTTATTAGGTATTATAAAGAAAGATGGTATAGAACCATTTTATCCATGGTTCATTATCTTCTTTAGCTCCGTTTTCGCTTTACTGACAACATTGGTTGATTATAGCGATTATTGGTCACTTATACATCCTATTCGATCTATATTTTTGCAAACTATATTATTGATTTGCATCAAAGTATACAGAAGACCTCTAGCTTTCTAAGGGTTTTCTTTTTGTTGAAAATAAAATTCAGACTCTTATATTCACATTATGATCACAATCTCGCACTATTCCTCTATCGAAGATCTTCTTTCCAAACTCTCACCAGAGCATCGTTTTCTCGTTGAGAAAGCAAGAAATTTACTTTTAAAATATTGAGCAAAAGAAGAATTAAAATCTATCCATATCTGCTACAAATTTCCCAACAATATGCGATTTTACATCAATAACTACAAAAAGAAACTTCCTATTCTCTCCTGTAACTGCTACCGTATTTTCGATCAATACCCTATGCTCCAACACCTTTTTGATACGAGCAAGAACAAATATATTAGCAAAATACTCCTCAGAAACGAAGACACTTTCCAACAAAAAGCCAGCGAACAACTCATAAAACTCACCAGCGAAGCAAAACCAAATAAATAAAACAAAAAAATAAACAATTCTTACGTTTCGATATAGCTGAAATAATTACTCTGACTAAATAAGCCAAAGGCCAAACAAAAATGGCGGACTTGTTTAGCCTAGACTTTTTTTGTAACTTTTTTGGGGCAATGCCAAAAAAGTTAATAGAAACTGAAATATAAACCATGAACGATGATTTTTTGTTTTTTATAAAACCCCTGTAACCTTTCACTTCAAATTTCGTATAATATATGTATAAAGATATCGTTTATACTCTTACGCGTAATGAATGCCGATTTCAGACAATGATCTGGTAAAGTCTATCCAACAAGGAAAGACTGATGATTTTGTACAGCTTTACGAAAAATATGTTAAAAAGATTTTTGACTTTATTTTTTTCAAAGTCGGAAATAAACAAGATGCGGAAGATCTTACATCTGATACCTTTCTCAAAGCATTCGATAAAATAAAAACCTTCGACAGCAAAAAAAATATCCAATTTTCATGATGGTTATACAGCATTGCAAGAAATACAACTATCGACTTTTTCCGCCAAAATAAAACAGATTATCCAGAATATACACGATTAGAAGACCAATCTGTCGAAATAGATATGCTCCAAGGAATACAAGATCGCGACAAATTACACCAGATTTTACAATTTTTAGATACCTTAGGCAACGAAAAAAAAGAAATTTTTCTTCTTAGAGTTTGGAATGAAATGTCCTATGATGAAATCGCACATATTACATGAAAAACAGCAAACACTTGCAAAGTAACCTTCCATAGAACTTTACAAACAGTCCTCCAAAAGTTTGGTTACATGTGATTATTAGTTTTACTCATCAACATAAAATAATTTTACAAACTTTATAAACCCAAATGAAAGAAGCAATCATCCAAGAAATCATAAACGATATTATTCATATTGATCCAGAACTAAAAAACATCAAATCTGAATTAGAAAAATTAGTACAAGAACTCATAGCGAACAAACCACAAACTCCATTTACTGAAGAGTTTAAAAATTTTCTAAAAACTCAAATTATCTGAGCAATCAACGAACAAAGAATTTATCATGAAGAAGAAAAAAAATGGGATCGAAATAATATGTTTCATTCAATAAAATTTTGGATGCTTGGAGTTTCTACAGTTACTGCTTGATTACTTATGTTTACTCTTTTTCAATATTTTGAAGATATTCAAGAACCTAACACACAGATCACTTATACACAAAATAATCCTAACATAGCTATAATGGAATCAAAATTAGTAGAATCAAAATCTAATTATAAAGAATTAGAACAACAAGATCCAACAGCAGAAAGTTTCGGTGGCGGTGCTTCAAATCGCGCAGACAACGTTATGATGATTCCAACACCAGAAACAAACAATTCCAATGAAGAAATCAACCAAGAACCTGTTGCTGAATTCGCAATGATGAAAACGATGATGATTGAAAATGAAAATATAACAACTGTTGAAGACAACGACTTGGCGAGAAGGGATTTTGCGTCTGACGAAGCAACTGCCACCTCTGCCTCCTCTCCAACCTTTTGCGAAACATCTAATCAATTTCTTCTTGCCAACAACATAACTGAAAATACAACAAAAACATTTTCTTACGATAATCAGATATACAAAGCAACGATTAATTTTACAAACAATAACATAACAATCGATCATATTGGCATGCAAGATGATAGTATAATCCAAACAGAAATTCCAAATCTGAATTTATTTTTTGAAGAAAATAATTTTAACATAAAATCTGATTATCTTTCACCAATTATAGAAGAATCTGAAAATATTATTGAATATTACTATCCTAAAAACAATAATCAAGAAGGAATAACAGTCCGCATTGATAAAACAAGCAATATTATTTTCTCTATCCAAAATATTTGCCTTTATTAATAATTTCTCCTTGAATTTCGACAGCAAAATAATATGTTTAACAAACGATTTAGTTCATAAAAAATACCTATGAAAGTAGAAAGAACTTTGGTTGTACTTAAACCAGACACGATTTGACGCTCTATTTCAGGAGAAATCATTTCTCGTTTCGAAAGAGCATGACTACATATTGTGGGTATCAAAATGGTAAAGCCTGATAAGGAATTTTTATATCATCATTATGAAACTATTTGACAAATGATATCTCGTCGTGGGCAAAAACCATTTGATGTGACAATAGAACTTATGACAAAAAATCCAGTTATTGCAATGGTTTTAGAATGAGTTGCAGCAATCGAATTTGTTCGTAAAATAGTTGGTTCTACAGAACCAAAAACAGCTGCTCCTGGTACTATTAGAGGAGACTATGCTCATATGTCTTTTGGATATGCTGATACAGCAAATATCTGAGTACCAAATCTTGTTCATGCATCAGGAAATGCAGAAGAAGCTAATGCTGAAATAAAACATCGATTCGCTGAAACTGAATTATTTAGTTATAAACCAGCTAATCACGAATTCACTCGCTAATACACTTCTTACATATTTGTCGTAGTTTCCAACTTGCCAAAAGCATGTCTACGTTTACACATTTATACACTTATTTTTTTCAAAATGAAAGACGGAATTCACCCAAAATACTTCAAAGATGTTGAAGTAAACTGCATCTGTGGAGCAACATTTACAATTAATACTACTGTTCCAGGACCAATAAAAGTTGAAACTTGCTACAAATGTCACCCAGCATATAACAAGAATCAAGTTATTAAGAAAGTAGCAAAAGGAAGAATGGAAAAATTCTTAGAAAAACAGAAAAAAATAGATACTATGAAAAAATAGTTTTATTACAGGTTTTTCATGATATTAAAAACGTTTATTACACAATACCTAAATGAAGATAATGTCGAAGACATTATTTTTCATAGTGGGAGTATTATTATCAAAGACTCACTAAGAACAATAGGGTTATTGGCAATATTCTATTGAATATTTTATGTAATACATCCGTATATCCAACGACCATTATTACCATGGATTTTCTGAATAATTTGAGCTATTTTTCTTGTGAAGTTTGGGATTGATGCATTTGATAAATGAGTTGATTGTATTGTTCTAAATAAAAACGGAATAACGTTTTTTGCTTGGGACGGAATGCTCAAATATAAAACAGATTTTTTTTCTCGAGATACTATTGAGACAATTTCTCATCAACAAAATTCTTTTTGGGATAAGTTATTTATGAGATGAAACATCAAAATAATTTTAGATCATGAAATAACATACGAATTTGAACAAGTAACTTCACCAAAAAAACAAGTAAAAAAAATAATGAAACTCAAAGACCAATATCTCGCAAAAAAAGAAAAAGAAGAAAATGA
>CAZZEA010000058.1:0-3031 GCA_964652925.1 uncultured Candidatus Peribacteria bacterium
CAAAGCAATTTTGAGATTCACGATATGTCCTGTGTTGGAGAATTGTCTATGAATGATTTGATCTCTTCCTAGATAAGTCACTCATCCAAAAACTAAAATAATAGGAATTCCTCAGTACAACAATGCTTTTTTGAGATCTTTTCTATATTCTATCAACAACAAAATCAACGTCTGAACTATCCAAGCAATCCAAGCAGCTCTCGAAAAGGTAGAAAGCACTGCTAATCAGTAAAGTCATCATCAAAAGACAAAAGCTTTTCGTCATCTTCTTTTGATAGCTAAAGCAAAAAACAATGGCCAAAATGCAACCAAAAAGAAGCCCCAACTTATTGGTCTTTCAAACAAAAATTGGTTACGAACATATCATTGATTGTATTGAGAATAGTAAGCAGCAGGAGGAGCTATTCAAACATCTCCTTCGTAATTATATTGGTTATATCAAGCAAATTCTAGTAATCTTGGAATAAAATACACGACTGACCACCAAAATAAACTTCACCACAAAAGCCATCAAATAATTTTACTCCATCGTCTTTCTAGTGTATATTTTTGATCCAAAACTTCCCAAGATACCACAGAAAAAATCAGAAATATTACAAATCAAGTAATGCTATATCTAAGTGACATTACAGTTGCGCTGAGTCATGTTTGAGTTATGGACAATCCATTGAGGATACCAAGAACGCCAAAAAGAATAGTCAAAATCAAAAACCATTTAATATCAAGTTTGTCCAAGAGTGTTTTCCAAAGTTTATGTGTTCGTGTTCGATAACAAATTCAAATAAATAAAATCAGAATTATTATTTCTTTCCACATCCAAATCACAGACCAGATTGGTCAATTTCGTCAAAGTCCAAATCCCACGAAGGTTTGTAAAAAAAATTGAAATAGCAGCCCAATAAAAAATACTTTAATTAGGATTAATAATATATGTTGAAGTTTCTCTTTGTTCATTGTAATCTAATCACTAAGAGTTAAAAACTAATTGCCAACTAAGAGAGCTGATAAAAGATTGCAATCAAAGTTATTGCTGCCAATATTCATTGAATCATCCAGGCTTTCATCACAATAGTATGTTCTGCAATTCCTTTGTATTCAAAAAGATGATGAAGAGGTGAAGTTGGAAATATTTTTCTTTTGAGATATTTTTTGGAAAGAATTTGCAAAAAACTTGATCAAGTATCTATGATGAAAAGCGCAAAAATTACCAAGAAGGGGATAAAAATTCCCATCCTCATATTGAGAATATAGAGCAAGCTAGAAAGAAGTCATCATAAGGCCAAAGCACCACTATCTCCCATAAAAATTTTGGCAGGATTTATATTGAAAAACATAAACGCAATAAGCGAGGCGATTGTTATCCCGATAATCGTCGTTGCCAGATATGTCCCGTTAAAAAACGTAACAATCGCCAACACAAAAAGAATAATACTCATCAATCATCCAGCCAATCCATCAAGGCCATCAGTGATATTTATTGCATTCACAATGCTTATAGTAACAAAAAAAGTTATAATTGGGAAAAAGATTCCCACGTCGATTTTACCTGCGATAGGCCAAAGATTGATATAATCTACGCCAAGTTTGGCGTAAAACCATCGACTAATAAACCCAGCAAACAAAAACATTCCTATTAGTTTTGCTTTTGCACTAAGTCATTTTATTTTTCACTTTCCTCTAATATTGAGAAAATCATCAATAATTCAAATAAGTCCCATACTAAAAAATCCAAACAACAAGACATAGGTTTCTGATCTCGTGATAAGCGAAAAGTTTGTCCATCACTTCCATCTCAAGAAAAACGAAACTCCAATCATTATAGCCATAATTAAGATGAAAAGTCATCATCACATCGTAGGAGTTCCTGCTTTATGTTTGTGAAGCTCGGAATATATAGGAGAACTTTCCCCCGTAACCGAAGCCTCGCGTATTTTTTGTCCAGCTTTGAGATTTCTCAAAATACGAATATACAAAGGATACAAAATCATCGCCAAAAAAAACGCTCCCAGTGAGAATAAAATAATCTGATTTAATTTTATTAGCATTACAAAAAATACGGACTAAACACCAAAAGAGTAGTGAATAAGGAAAAGGATTCAAGAGTTTTTGAAAAAAGAATTTTAATTTTTCCTTCATCTTGTTTTCCTTTTCCAAATCTATAAAAAATTCTTATTTATTTTCCGTCAAATTATTATGGATATCAAAGCGTTCAAAGAAGTTTTTGATCCAATACTCAAGGACTATGTGGAGATCAAAACTGAGCAAGCAAAAAAATTGCTAATAGATCAGAGAATAGATAGTTATATCGACTATATTCATAATTTTTTATTTTCTGGAGGAAAAAGAATTAGACCATATGTGATGTGGCTTACCTATAGATGATTTGGTGGGCAATCTGATGAAGATGCAATGAAATTTGCAATAGTTTTTGAGCTTCTTCATTCTATGGCGTTGATCCATGATGATGTGATAGACCAAGCTGATAAAAGACACAATATCCCAAGCATGCACAAATATATAGCAACAAAACTTAGTCAATGAAAATGACGCGTATGAGAGAGTCAAGCAATCTTGATCTGAGATCTTATCTTCTCTTGGGTATACGAGCTTAGCAACAAAGAACATAATTTTTCATCAAAGCTCCTCACCAAAGCCAGAGAAAATCTCCATAGCATGATCGAAGAAGTGATTTTGTGACAGATGATAGATGTAGATATGATGGCTTGAGATCAAGCTCCTTATGAATTAATAGAAAAAAAATGTTACTATAAAACAGCATCATATACTTTTATTAGACCTATGCTTTGTGGTGCAATATTTGCAGATATTGACCAAGAAAATATGGTACTAACAACAGAACTTTGAAAATATTTGTGATTAGCTTTTCAACTGAGAGATGATATGATGGATATTACTTTTGGAGATCCTACAAAATCTCCATTCTCAGATATCCAAGAAGGACAACAAACATATTTTACCAACTATATTTTTACCAATTGAACTGCAGAGCAAAAATGAATTTTACATTGAG
>CAZZEA010000058.1:3060-5280 GCA_964652925.1 uncultured Candidatus Peribacteria bacterium
ATCTCAGATTTACAAAAAATGTTTGATGAAAGTTGAGCCCTTGAGCAATGACAAAACTTATTGCAAGAATATTCGGATAAAGCAAAAAATGTGTTAGAAAAAATTTCTTTTAAAGACAATATTGCAAGAGAATGATTTACTCTCTTGATTGAGAAGCTTGCAAAGATTTAGAAATTTTCTTTTGTTTCTTGTACGAAGCAAGATAGTGTAATTTTAGAATAAATGTTATTCCAAATAATACCCAACCAAGAACTGAAAATACAGAAAGAAAGATAGTTGATTTTACTGTGTCTTTATTTTTTTCCAATGAGTTTACTACTTTATTCTTATCAAAAGAACAATTGATTTTTTTGTTCAATGATTCTATAGGTTCAAAAGGGAATTCTCTATTATAAACATTGCTTGCTAAAAGAGTTAGTGCTGCACATTCTTCAGCAGTAGCATAAATAGCTTTTGCTTTGTCTGCTAGATTTCTATATTGAGTGGGAGATAAGTTGTTTTCAAAGGCAATATTGTTTTGTGTTGTAAAAGTAAATGTTTTTGTGCTTATATTTGCTCATCAATAGATCTGTTTATCACCTACGGAGATAGTTAAATCCAAAGTTTTTCCAATTGGCATCCATTTTTTTGGATAAAAAATAAGTTGATCTTCTTTCCAAGCAAAAGCTGAATCTGCTCAAGTATATTTTACTCCATCAAAGTCTACAACTACAGAATTTTTGTCTACACTTTTTCCCAAATCTTTGATTGAAAAAGAAAAATAAGCATCAAGTCCCAAAAGTTTTGAAGTTGTCTCTGGTCTAATCAATGTTATTGTCGGTGGTAATGTGTCAGGTTCGCATTCTGGAACTTTTTCAAAAGCCAATTTTTGTTCTACAAAAACCAATATTTCTTTGTTGTTTTGATCGATTACGTATGACGGTTTGCGAATTGCCAACAATGATTCAGTTGCAAATTCATTACTTTTGAAAGATATAGTAAACAACGGTGTTGTTTCTCATTGAGGTATTTGTTTATTCAACATAGAAATAATAATTTTGTCGTACTCGATTTTGCTATCCATAACATCTTTATATTTGTCATTTGCTTTGATTTCAAAAATTTCTATGTTTTGAGGTTCATAAGAAACAACAAAGCGAAAGCTTGATAAGTTTTCTTTATTACTGGTTTTTATACTTACTGTTGCTTTGTTTATACATCAAGCATGTAGTTTATTTGCTGGTTCAAATCTAGGTTCAGAAAGTTCTGGTTGAATTAAAAGCTGTGCAGCATAGGTAGAGGAACTGAACAAAAACAACCCAAACACAAATACATATTTTTTTATCATGATAATTTTCAAAAGAAAAATAAATCAGAATTAATTGTATATTATTTTTTACATTTCGTTTTTCAAATAGTTTTGTTAGGTTTTTTTGGTGATATTTGTATTCTAAAAATTTCACATAAATTATAGCAAAGTTCTCACAAAAGATAAAGATTGTGTAAAGAGATAATATCAAAAAGAGCAATTCCTTCCTTTATTTTTGTAAAATCTATGATGAGGGAAATTCAATAATCTGATTTTCATTTCCATTCTTCTCGATGTTTTGCATAGAGAAAGTTAAAATTGATATTGGTATTTTTTTCGTAAACAAGAAAATCTCTTTGTTTGATAAAATCATCTTTTTTTATACAAACTTCAGCTGTTGTTGTATGGCTCAAAATATTTCTAATAAGTCTAATAATTTGTTCGAAAGCGAAATATTCTTCTCAAAGTCTTTTTTGAACAAATTTTTTAAAGTCTTCATTGTTTTCTAAAAGTTCCCTCATGATCCCAAAAATTCCTCTAAAGGAGCTAATTTCTACCAAATATCAGAAAATATTTTTTTGATCAGGATTGTCGTGAATCTGTTTAAGCAAGTTTTTCACCAAAGAAGACCTAATACTAAAATGAGATTTCTCTCAAGTCACAATTGCTATATCCAAAACCTCTTTGGAGAAATCTTTACTCTGAATCAAAAACTCCAAATATTTTCCAAGAGAAAGAAACCTATAATAGCTTTGGAGAAGCTGGATGTTTTTCATGATATATTTTAGAGATAAAATATTTTATCTTTTTATTGCAGAATTATTTAAGCAATATAACTGACAAAGATAAACAAAACATCAACGTTCGCAGTTTATATTTCTTAACAGTTAAAAACACAAACAAATTCTTAGCTCTGTGTTTTTTACGCCTAA
>CAZZEA010000059.1:0-5212 GCA_964652925.1 uncultured Candidatus Peribacteria bacterium
TCATCATCTTCTACATCTTTTATATCATCAATTATTTTAGAGATTTTTTTGTTATTTTTTGTTATTTCAGTAGTCACAGAGATAATTTCAGAGATTGGTTTGATTTTTTTTATTTCAGCATCATTTCTAACGGTAACATCTTCTTCAGTCTGTTTTCTAACAGTAACATCTTCATTTTTTTTATCCTTAAGTTCCTTATAAAGTTTTATAACTCAATTACCATCAAGGCTTTTTCAGTCTAATCATCCATAAAGATAAAGAAGTGCAATTTTTCATCTATCTTCTTGTGTTTTTGGTTGTAATTGATTATTGTTTATAATAGCATCAAAATTAAAAGAATCTTTATTAATTGTATTCTTGATTCATTATTTTATAGTGTTTTTTTCTCAGTCTTCCATTCCGTTAAATTTATCTACAACAGCAGAAACAAGTTTATCTCTATTTTGTTTGGTATCAAATGTTCTATCAAAATTATCTTTTAGATTTCATTTTTTTTCTCAATCGTTTTCAATAATCATTTTTTTTACTTCAGCAGTACTCATAATAATTAGTTTAATAAATTAAAAAGTGGAAAGAAGTTGTTCTAAATTTTTGTCAGCTTGATCTATTTGTTTTTGTTGTTCTTCAGATTGTTTGAGTTTGAGAAAAAAGTCATTTGCTTTCTGAAGTTTTTCTTTCGATATTTCGTCGGTAGCCTTACCGATAGCATCCTGTAAAATATGTATTAGAATATCCAAAACTTTTTCATCAACCTCATTTTGATTAACAAGATAAATTAATCACTCAGCCAAATTCCAAGTATCTTTGAGTAATTCAAGAGCTTTTAATACATAGGTTTTTTTATCTATTTGTTGAATTGTAATATAAACGTAATAATTATATTCTAAACAGTGATTTTTGTCAAATTTTGATTGATTTATTTGTAATCTAAAATCTCTTGAAATTTTCCAAATTTTTTTTATATATAGCACGTAAATAACTTTTGTGATATTTTTATATTTTATCTGTTCGAATATGACAAGTAAAGCACAATTTATTCCTCTAGAAGACCACATTTTGGTGGAAGCTATTGAAGAAGAAAACAAGACAAAATCAGGAATTCTTTTGCCCGAAAGCAAAGAAAAACCAAGCAAAGGAAAGGTCGTTGCTGTGGGAAATGGGAAGATTCTTGATAATGGAACCAGAGCTCCTATCGATGTAAAAGTAGGTGAAACAGTCTATTTTACTAAGTATTCTCCAGACGAAATCGATGTTGATGGAATAAAATATTTGGTAATTAAACAAAGTTCGATATTAGCAAAACAAGGGTAATTTATATGGTAATAATCAATAATGTCAAAAGAAAATTATGAAAAAGAAATTAAACAGCTTCAAAAAAGATTAGAATTTGAAGATATTGTTGTTGCATTGATAGCAGATGTAGAAGAAACTCTTCGTAATGAAAAAATTATTAATAATAAAGAGAAAAAATCAGATTAATTAAATTCAGAATTTTAAATTTTAATTTTATAGACAATGGCAAAGACAATACATTATGGCGACGATGCTCGCAAACATATGTTTCATGGAATTGAAATGGTAACAAATGCAGTCAAAGTGACAATGTGACCAAAAGGAAGAAACGTAATTTTGGAAAAATCTTACTGAGCTCCAACCGTGACAAATGATGGAGTAACCGTAGCAAAAGAGATAGAATTGGAAGACAAAACTCATAATATTGGTGCATCAATGCTCAAAGAAGCAGCTGAAAAAACCAATAAAGAAGCAGGAGATGGAACCACAACAACTGTTGTTCTTTCGCATGCAATGGCTAAAGAAGGATTAAGATATATTAGGTCGGGAGTAAATCCTTTTGCACTTGGAAGAGGACTTCACAAAGCTGTTGCAAAACTTATTGAAGATCTTAAAGCCAAGGCAAAACCTATTAAAAATAAAGAAGAAATTAAGCAAGTAGCGACGATTTCTGCACAAGATGAAGAAGTTGGTTCACTTATTGCAGAAGTTATGGAAGAAATCGGAAACGAAGGAACTATTACGGTTGAAGAAGGAAAATCTCTCTGATTAACCAAAGAAATCAAAACAGGAATGCAATTTGATCAAGGATATCTTTCTCCATATTTCGTTTCTGATCCACAAAGAATGGAAGCAGTTATCGAAAAACCATACATCCTTGTTACCGACAAAAAAATATCATCTCTCAAAGATATTCTACAACTTCTTGAATGAGTAGCGATGAGCGGTAAAAAAGATATGGTGATTATAGCGGAAGACGTAGAGGGAGAGGCATTAGCATCATTAGTTCTCAATAAAATCAGAGGTATGCTAAATGTTCTTGCTATCAAAGCTCCAGGATTTGGAGATCGCAAAAAAGAAATGCTCAAAGATATAGCAACTGTTACTGGTGCAACATTAATCACCGAAGAACTTGGTCTCAAACTAGAAGACGCAACAATTGATATGCTTGGTAAAGCAGATAAAGTTATTTCTAGCAAGGACAACACAGTTATCGTTGATGGAAAAGGAGATCAAAAAGATATTCAAGAAAGAGCAGATACCATTAGAGCACAATTGGAAAATACAACTTCAGAATACGACAAAGAAAAACTTGCTGAGCGTTTAGCGAAACTTGTTGGCGGAGTCGCAGTTATTAAAGTTGGTGCTGCTACAGAAATGGAAATGAAGAACAAAAAATATAAAATTGAAGATGCTCTCAACGCAACTAGAGCAGCTGTACAAGAAGGAATCGTTGCTGGTTGAGGAGTTGCCTTACTAAAAGTTGCAAAAGCATTGGATACACTTTCATTTGATGATGAAGATGAAAATATTGCTATCGAAATAGTAAAAAATGCTATCCAATATCCAGTTATCCAGATCGCAAATAATGCTGGTTACAAAGGTGATCGAGTAGTTGAAAAGATCAAAGAAGAAAAAGACTTCAACCATGGTTTTGATGCAAAAACAGGAGAATTCAAAGATTTAGTAAAAGGAGGAATAATCGATCCTGCAAAAGTAATCAGAGTTGCTCTGGAAAACGCAGTTTCCACTGCAGCCATGTTCCTTACAACCGACGCAGTCATCGTTGACTCACCAAAGAAAGAAGAACCACACGCTCACGCTCCAGCAGGAATGTGATGAATGGGTGGAATGGATATGTACTAGAAAATTTTATCATAGAAAAAATCTCCCGAGAAAGGGAGATTTTTTGCTGTTTTAGCCACACTATTTTTTCTATTCACCTATATCTTTTATAATATCAGAAAGATTTGCCTTAATATTAATTGTCTTTGATAGTTGGTTTGGGTAAATATAGCTTATGTTGTTGTTGAATATGCTTGATTTTATTAATGTTGTAATCTGTGTTCATTGTTGAGCAATATCGTAAACGTTTTTACCCAGTATCTTTTTGTCTTGTAATAAAGTTATATTTTGAAGTATTTTTTGGTAATCTATATTAGTTGCCTTCAAAAGCTCCATTTTGCTAATAGTATCATTAAATTCTTTGCTAATAGAATTTTGTGGTGACAACGAGTTTATATAATTTTTAATTGCATCAATTTTGTCTGTAGTATAATTGTTATACGTAGTAACCATTTGGTTGATGTCAACTGCATTTCAAACCTCGAATACTTCTGATCAAATATCTCAGTTTATTTTTATTCCTTCAAACTCTTTTACAATATCATAAGCATATTTTAATGATACTATATCTCACTCTACTTTTTCTATTTTTATATTTCCATCAGGAGTTACGATAACTCTATGTTCTATACTATCTATCATAATATAAGGAGATCTTAATTTTCCATCTTTTGTAAATTCAAGTGTAAATGTTATACTTCATGCATTACATAGTAACTTAGGATTTTTATCAGACAAATCGAAAAGAATATTAGTTAGTGGTGCGGTATTATCTCAGATAAAAATTTTATCTTTGTATGTATTTATCGTTTCAAGAGTCGGAATAAGGTCTTTATTTATTTTTATTATACCCTTATCATCAGATTGGTTTGTAGTATAGCTTATTTTATATTCTTTTGTGCCTTGTTTCAATGTAGGATTTGAAAAGTTTGTATCAAAAAGTAATTCACAATGTTTGTAATCAGGTTGTTTTAAATCAGCTTTTATTGTATTTCAACTTGTGGTAACTTCTTGTACCATATCAATTGGATCGATATTATATTTTGTTCTTAATGTACGTTCTGCAGAAGAAATTTTTTTGAGTTCAATATGTCAGTTCTGTTTGTATAAATTCCCTATTTTTGATAGAGGGTAATATTTGATTTGAGTTATAATAAATGAATTCGATCATATAGTTACTATGTCTCCTGGTGTTGTTCATTGAGTACTAAATATATACTTAATATTGCTTTCAAGTAGGTAATTTGTCCTGTTTGAAAATTGTGATGTTCCATGAATGCGAACGCTTAAGGTATTGTCACTTGTTTTTGTTAATGATTCAAATCACGGTCTATTTCTAATCTCATTGTTTACTTCCTGATCCCATGTTCCTGTTTCTGCCTCAGTACTAGATATTGCTGTACCATTTTTGGCTAAAACAATTTTAGCTGGTTGATTTCAGTTTTCTACTGATGCAGTATAGGTAACAGCACTACTATCTATTTTTATATTGTGTTTATCAGTATCAACTAGATTTCAATTAGTATCAAAAACAATTTTGATTTTATTAGTTCCATCTTTGAACACAATAGTTATTTTTTCTGGATCAGAGAAATCAAATTTTCATTCTTTTATTGGTTCGTCTCTTCCTTGAATAAATAAATTGTCTCTATAACTTAAAAAGTTTTCTACGATAACTTTAGAATCAGGAACTAGAATAATTTTATTTTTACTTTCATTTTGAGGAATTTCATAGAGATTTAATGTTTCATCTCATCTAACTAGTCTAGGGTTTGTTCCTTGCTCGTCAAATAATATGGACACATCTTGACCTCCTATTGTTCCTGTTAATTTTATAACGTTACTATTTCCAATACTTGTTCTTTCTGCTTTTAATTCTTGAATGTTACTATTGTTGTTTCCAGCTATTTCATATCTTGTATTTATTTTACTTAATATTTCTGCTTGTTCCTTTCTTTTCTTTTCTTGTTCTTCTTTTTCTGGCGGAGTGGTAACAACTGTCTTATCTGTCTTCTCTGTTTTTTTAACAGGTTTTGTTGCTTCTTCTTTTTTTGGAACCAAAATGATTATTGTT
>CAZZEA010000060.1:0-559 GCA_964652925.1 uncultured Candidatus Peribacteria bacterium
TTCATTGAAATTAAATTTATCTGATGCAAAGATTTGGGAATCAGCAACTGGTTTTTTTGTGCCAAAACAAGCGAAAAGTTGTGTAGTATATTTGGAAGAAGCTATTAGAGATTGATTAGATAGATTACTCTTACCTTCGCTTGAAAGAGAACTTAGATCGGATAAAAAAAGACGATCTGACGAAGCAGCTATCAAAGTGTTTGGAGAAAATTTAAAGAATCTTCTTTTAACGCCTCCGATCAAAGGTATGACCGTGCTCGGATTTGATCCAGCGTTTAGAACATGATGTAAGTTAGCAGTTGTCGATAAGACAGGAAAATTCCTCGCAAAAACCGTGATATATCCAACTGAACCACAAAATAAAATTGAAGAAAGTCGACAAACTTTACTGAAGTTAGTTTCAGATTATAAAATTGATTTAATAGTGATTGGAAATGGTACGGCTTCGAGAGAATCTGAAAAGGTAGTAAATGAATTTATCAAAAAATATAAATTGAATGTGAAATATATGATTACTTCTGAATCTGGTGCGTCTGTGTATTCAGCATCTAAACTTGCG
>CAZZEA010000060.1:569-5178 GCA_964652925.1 uncultured Candidatus Peribacteria bacterium
AAGTAGAATATCCTGATTTGGATGTGACAATTAGAGGGGCGATTAGTATTGCTCATAGGGTGCAAGATCCGTTGGCGGAATTGACGAAGATTGATCCGAAAGCGATTGGCGTTGGGCAATATCAACACGATGTAGATCAAAAATATCTCAAAGAAAAGCTTGATGAGAAGGTAGAAGATGTAGTAAATTCAGTTTGAGTTGATGTAAATACGGCGAGTTATACCTTGTTGCAATATATAGCAGGACTTAGTGAAACAGTTGCAAAAAATGTTGTAGCTTATAGGGATCAAAATGGTCCTTTTGAATCAAAAGCACAAATCAAAAAAGTGAAGTGACTTGGTCCAAAAGCGTATGAACAAGCAATTGGATTTTTGAGAATTAAAGGATGAAAAGAGGTTTTGGATGCGACAGGTATTCATCCAGAAATTCATAAACAAGTATATGCGTTTATTGAAAATGAATTATGAATTAAGAAGAAAACTTTGAAATTGCCTTTGACGATAGAAAAATATTCTGATCAACAAATTAAAGATTGGGCTCAGAAATATGAAATCTGATATGAAACATTTGTTGATGTGATCAAAGAATTGCAAAGACCTGGTCTTGATCCTCGTGATGAACTCGAAGTTCCATGCTTTAAATCTGATGTTTTGGAAATAACTGATCTCAAAATTGGTATGGAGCTTGAATGAGTTGTGAGAAATGTAACGGATTTTGGAGCTTTTGTAGATATTGGATTACATAGTGATTGACTTGTTCATAAATCACAGATGGCAAATCATTATGTGAGTAATCCGATTGAAGTGGTGAGTGTTGGCCAAAGAGTTAAAGTAAAAGTTTTGGAAATTGATATAGAAAGAGAAAAAGTTTCATTGACCATGAAAGATGGTAATGATCAATGAGTTCAAAAGGTAAAATATGCAATTTCAGAAGAGAGAAAACAAGATATTTGATTATCAAAATGAGGGAAAGATGACGATAGTGTCCCAGAAACAACGATGAGAGGAAATATTAGTTTTTCTTAGATTATTTTATGGTTTTTTTTCGTTCTTTGTCTTTTGAAGATTTTCTTTTTCAATTTTTATTTAATTCAAAAATAATTTCTTCTAAATTTGTTTTTAGTAGTTCATCTTTTTTTCTAATTTGGTTTCTGATTTCTTCGAAGGATTGTTTTGGAAAAATATCTTGTTGTAGTCGACTTGATGTTTCTATGGGTATTGTTCTATTTATTAGATAAGCAAGACTTTTTGTATCAATAATTTTTAGTATTTCAAAGAAAATTGCCATTCAGAATTTGTCTTTTTGCTTTGTACTTATTCCAGATTGATTTATTGTATATTTTTTCTCTTTTGTTGTTTTTTCTTCTGCTATATCAAAAGATTTTCTCTGTCAATTTAAGCTTTTTGTTATGTAGTTATGGAAATCTTCGTAAATTATAAAAAACTTTTCTTTATCGTTAATGTTGGTTATTATATCTAAATCTTTATTTCAATATTTGAAAAAATCTGATATATCTTCGTTGTTTAAGCTGTTTATTGTAAGTATTAGTATGTCTTCATCGGTTGTTTGTAAAATATTGTTGTATTCTCAAAATATTGTTTTTGCAAATGTTATTGCTTTTTCTGAATCTTGGATTCAATTTATTATTTTGCAAAATTTTTTAATTTCGTTTGGCTTGAAGTTTTTTAATTTTTCTGCAAGAGTTTGTGGATTTATATATGCGAAGATCTTTAATTTTTTTTCTTTATTGAGTTCCAAATAAATTGTTTGAAAAATGTTTTCTCAAACTAAATTCGCTATTTCTTTGGTTTTTCTTAATCAGAGTTCTTCTATAAGATATCTTTTATATTGATTTATATTCATACCACATTTTCATCGTTTTCTTGTTTTGAGTTGTTCTAAATTTGATCGTAATTGTTTTGAATCTCAAATAAAGACATCTTTGAATTTCCAGAAATTATCCTCAAATTTTTGAAACAAAAAATCTAGTTCATCTCAGGATAAATCATTGAAATCTTTGTCTAAAAATCTTTTATCTATATCTAATCTATTTATAAAAATATTCATTAATTTTTTTCGTGTTTCTTTGTCAATTACGTTTCCATTGTCTATGTTTATCGTATTTTGCATCTATCTTTTTGAATATAAAGTTCTTTTCTTATAAACAAACTATCTTTGAAGTCAATATTTTTTTATTGATGATTTTTGTTTCTAGTTGCAATTATGTTGGGTTTTTATATATTCTTGTTCCAAATAAAAATAAGTATTAACAAACAAAAAACAAAGATTATGGCAGTGATGAAGAAATTCGAAGCATCTAGTGCTTCAGTACAGGTTAATGGCGAGACGACTTTGTCTTTTATTAAAGCAGTTCCTACTTCTGAGAGTTCTCGAAAAGATATTCTCAAAAAACACGGAATTGATAATCCACAGCCAGGGCAGTGGTATCCACAACAGGCCTGGCTTAATGCTTTCAAAGAAATGTCTGAAAAAGTTGCGGTTGTTACTTTGCGTCTTATTGGAAAAGCAATTCCTAAGAATGCCAAATTTCCGCCGGAAATTAAAGATATAAAACAGACATTTGAAACGCTTGACAAAGCATATAAAATGAACCACAAGGGGGGTCATTGGCGAGTACAAATTTCTTTCTTTTGATGCTCAAAAGAAAGAAATAAGAATGGAGATTAATACTCTTTATCCAGAGGAGTTTGATGCCGGTATAATGTTGGGCTTGTTTGATAAATTTAAACCGAAAGATGCTTTTAGACAGCCAAATATTCGTGTAGAAAAGAAACAAACAGGTCTTCTTTATATATTGACCTGGTAAAATTGTTTTTTTTATGAGAAATCCCGTATTTTTACGGGATTTTTTTAAATAGTTATTTTTCGTTTTTGTGTCATGGTATTATTGTTTTCTTTACATGGATATTCAGACTCCAAAATTCCTCAATTGTTTTGGATAATTTTGGCTGAACCTTTATTTTCTTTGTCACATATCAAAATTGGTTGTTGTATTCATAGTTCTTTGCATTTTTCCAAAGCTAATTTGAGTGCTAAACTTCCATATCATTTTTTTCTTTCACTGGGTCTAATTCCATATCCTATATGTCCACCTATTTTTTCAAGTCATTCATTTAGTTTATGGCGAATATTTATACATCAGATTACTTTGTTTTCATTATTTATAAGAAAAAAAAGAGAGGCGGGAACTCGTTGTTCTGGTAAATTTTGTCCTTCTTTTCGATCAATGGTTCTCTGGAGAAATTCTTGATACGTTTCGTGAGGTTTTTTTCTCATAGCTCGTGGAATTATTGGTTCATCATTGTTGAGAAATTCTTGAAGCATAGCTTCATGTTCTTGTTGATGTTCTAAACGAGGTTCTATTAATTTTAGTGTGTTTTCATTCATAGTGAAATATGAATACATAAAAATTATTTTTCTCCGTTTCGTTCTGCATAAAATTCATCGAGAAATTGTTCCATAAATTGGTGTCTATGTTTTGCCATGGCTTTTCCTGTTTTGGTATTCATTCTGTCTCTGAGCAGAAGAAGTTTTTCGTAGAAATGGTTGAGTGATGGAGATGTGCTTTTTCTATATTCTTCTTTGGTCATAGTAAGATTTGGTTTGATATCAGGATTATATATTTCTCTCCCTTTATGTCCACCATAATTAAATGTTCTTGCAATACCTATTGCTCCTAGGCCATCTAGTCTATCTGCATCTTGGACAATATCTAATTCTGGTGAGGTGAACTTTTGCTCGAAATTTCCTCCTCCAAAGGAGATATGACGAATAATGTTTTGTATGTGTTCAATAATGTTTGGTTCTACATTGATTGATTGCAAAAATTCACCAGCTAAACGTGGTCCTACGGTATCATCTCCATTGTGAAATTTAGCATCGGCAATATCATGTAAGAGTGCTCATAATTCAACAATTAATTGATCACCTTGTTCTTGTTGATTGATGTGTTTTGAAAGTTGTCGTACTCTGTAAATATGTCGTCGATCATGTCCTCATTCAGCATTAGCAAGTGTCGTTTTTACAAATTCAATTGTTTTGTTGATGATTTCTTGATTGGACATTGATAGTTGGTAAAAAAATAAAAATTAATTGATGAATCGTTGTAATGTTTCATTAAAAAGTTTTTCTTCAATTCATTCTTCGTTAAAACAGTGAGAAGATTGTTCTATTGTTGTATGTTTAACCTCTGATTTTAAATCGTTTTTTAGATCTGTTTTTTCTGCAAAAATTATTTTATATTTTTCGTTTAATCTTGGATTTAAATCTCAAATTTCATTAGTTTCTTTTACCATATTTTCTCTTATCAAAATATCTATTCATCGACGTACCATGTATATGTTTTTTTCTTTATCATAAATTATTTCGTCTTCAAATGTATTGATGGTATTTAAAACTGGATCTCGTAATACGATTTTTTTTATGTTTTGAATATTAGCCAACAAAATGGTTGGTCCTCCTAAACTATGCCCAACAAGATACATTTCTTTATATTTTCAAATAAATTCTTGTATGATTATTTCCAGATCTTGTGTATGAGTTGAAATTCAACAATCTACTAAATTTCTTCATTTATCTCCTGGATAAA
>CAZZEA010000061.1:0-5115 GCA_964652925.1 uncultured Candidatus Peribacteria bacterium
TAGCATAAAATTGCTGAACTTCCTTTGAAATTTGGGTAAGTTCTTTATTGTCATATCGTTTATCCAATAGCATATTTATTTTTTCATCAAATTGCATTTCATAAAGTCACAAAGCATAAGTTTTTTGTAACAACAATTCTGAGGATAAATTAGCAAGAATTTTATTTCTTTTAACTTCTTTATCTATAATAATCTGAAAAGATAAATCTAATCATGAAAGAGAAGCTTTTTTTAATATATTCAATTTAGAGAAAAACTTTGCTCAACTTCAAGCCAATTGTATTTGATAATCTAATAAATCTGTATTTAATTTTCTATATTTCTGATCAACTTCATGTAATATTTTTATATTATTTCAAACACTAATCAACAATTCTTTATTCTTTTCCGAGTAATCATGAAAATCATCAACAAATTTTTGAATTTTTCATTGATAAGAAGAGGTAAAACTATTTGCAAGATTCATTTGGCCAGTTGCAAGTTGAGAAAGCAAATTAAGTATACGAGTTTTTTCACTTTCATAATTAGTTCAACTCGCAAACAAAGAAATATTTGTATCATTAAAAATACGTTTTTTCTGTTCTATATCCAAAGCATCAGCATACAAAGTAGCATAAGCATTTAAAAATCATATTTTTAAATTTCTATTATCATTTTGCATTTGTTGTAAAAGTTGAGTATCATCGATAACTCACAAACAAACAAGTCATTGATAATTCAATGATGTTAGAAATCATTTTGCAGAATTTTGAAAGTTTTTATAAACATTATCATATGCAAGATCAAAAGCATTTTCTACTTTAATTTTTTCCTCAGAGATTGTTTCCAAAAAGGTTTTTTGTGCCGCAAAAACAGAAAAAGAAAATCAAAATGCAAATAATCCCAAAGTAAAAATTAATTTAAGAAGATTATTCATCAGGATTTTTAGAAAATAAATAATTACAATTTTTATAATATTAACTGACAATATTTCAAGTTGATTTTGTAAAACAAAATAGTAATATCTCAAAAAATTATCAATTTTTAATTATTAATTATACATTGAAATGACACTAGTTCCAAGCGTTATAGAAAAGACGAAAGGATGAGAAAGAGCTTATGACATTTATTCTAGATTATTAGAAGATAGAATAATTTTTATAGGAGAACAAGTACATGCTGCTATGGTAAATACCATCATAGCCCAACTCCTCTATTTAGAAAAAAAAGATCCTGACAAAGATGTTATTATGTATATAAACACACCTGGTGGTGAAGTATATTCTGGTATGGCTATTTATGACACTATTCAATATCTTAAATGTGACGTATGCACTATTTGCGTATGACTTGCTGCATCAATGGGATCTGTATTATTAACATGTGGAACAAAAGGCAAAAGATACGCACTTCCTCACGGGAAAATAATGATTCATCAACCACTTATCTCTGGAGGTTGAATTACAGGGCAAGCTACAGATATTCAAATTGAAGCAGAAGAAATGTTAAAAGTTAAAAGTATGTTAAATGGAATTATCGCAAAACACACAGGACAAAATCCAGAAAAAGTTTCCCAAGACATGGAAAGAAATAAATGGATGACTCCTGAAGACGCGTTGACATATGGATTAATTGACAAAATTATTTCTTAATTCTACAATATTATGAACGATTATATAGTAACAATTTGACTAGAAATTCATCTAAAACTGAAATCCGAAAACAAACTTTTCTGCCAATGCAAAAACCAACAAGATTTTGAAAACACAAAACCAAATACCAATATTTGCCCAGTCTGTACAGGACAACCTGGAGCATTACCAACACTAAGCCAACAAGCATTATACAAAGGCTTAATTTTGGGTAAAGCATTAAATTGCAAAATAAACAAAGAATCTAGTTTTGATAGAAAATCATATTTTTATCCTGATCTACCTATGGGATACCAGATTACACAACTATATCATCCCACAAATACTAACTGAAAAGTAAATTTTTATATAGACAACTATAGACAAGAAAAGACAATACATATACTAGATGCACATCTAGAATCAGATACTGCAAAAATGATTCACGAAAATAAAAAAACATTACTAGATTTTAATCGTGCAGGAACTCCATTAATAGAAGTTATAACTTGACCAGATTTTACAAGCACTGAAGAAGTTATAGAATTTCTCAAAGAACTCCAAAGAATAACAAGGTTTAATAATATATCAGACGCTGATATGGAGAAATGACAGATGAGAGTTGATGTAAATATATCAATCAGAAAAACAAGAGAAGAAAAATTATGAACCAGAGTAGAAATCAAAAATATCAATTCTTTTTGAGCAATTAAAAGAGCTATAGATCACGAATTTAACAGACAAAAAGAATTATATAATACCAATCAACCATTTTCTCAACAAACAAGACGTCGAGACGATCAAAATAACTGTTCACATCTTATGAGATCAAAGGAAGATGCACTAGATTATAGATATTTTCCAGAACCTGATTTACCACCACTAATTCTCAGTGATGAACTACTGAAAAATATCAATAACATACCACTAGAAATTCCTTATAATTTTATCAAAATAGCAATAGAAGAATATTGATTCAACAAAGAATTCATCAATGCACTCATTTCTGAAAAAGAAACATTAGACTACTTCTTATCTATAGAAAACATCGATCCAAAAATCAAAGCAAAACGAATTTGCTGACCAATAGCAGCTTGGACCAAAGAAAATTATAAAACGATACAAGAACTACCATTTTCAAAAGAAAATTTTATAGAATTTTTAACCAATTCTCAAGAAGAAAAATTACCAGAAAATCAACTAAAGATAATTATGGAAGAAATGTTGCTTACAGGAAAATCTTACAGCGAAATAATCAAAGAAAAATGATTTGATTCACCATGATTAAATGAAAATGAATTGGAAGATATTATCAAATGAGTTATAGCAGAAAACCTTGCAATTGTAGAACAATACAGATGAGGAAAAACGACTACCCTATGATTCTTCGTAGGTCAAGTAATGAAAAAAACTTGAGGGAAAACAAATCCAAAAACAGTTGGTGAATTACTCCAAAAATTGTTATGATAATAAAAAAGCTGAGAATATTCTCAGCTTTTCTATATTCTCTAAATAGTAACCAAAACATACACTCATAATCATAACATCAACAATCACACAATCAAATGGATTAACTTCGTATTCGTATGCTTAATTTTTGCCAATTTATCAACAGAACTATAACCAAAAGCTACCAATAAAGCAATAATAGCCATAGGCAAAACAAAAATCAGGTTATATACCAATAAATAAATATATCACCATGTATGTAATTCTTTACTTTCTGCGCTTAAATATCCCAAAATCGTAAAATACGGTCAAGAAGAACAAGGCAATAAAAACACGCTTACCAACAATCAAATAACAAACGCTCACCATGGAGAAGACACTCTATGTATAATATCTTGCATTTTTGGCCTTCGTGAAAAAGGAACTTCCATTACAAACCATTTTCCATACCAGAAATAATCTTTGAGATTTGCCAATCACACCAAGACACCCAAAGTTCAAACAATTATTTTAAGTATATATGTATTAGTCATACTAGCCAAAGCTGAGAACAATCACAATCCCATAGCAAAATAACTCAAAAACACAGCAAAAGCAAACAACATACCAGCAAGCAAAGTTTTTCTTCTACTTTGATGTCTACTAAGTATTGCCGACAACAATAGTAACATAACAGCAAACGCACAAGGATTTATACTATCAGCCAAAGCTGCAGGCATCATTATACCAAAAAATCTGACTCTTTTATTAAAAACATCTTTTTCATCAACAATATTCTGTCCCAAAATCAATTCTTCTTCCAAAATTTTTTCATCTTCTACAACTTCTTCAACAGTTTCTTGCTTAGGTTTTACTTCTTTATCAACAGTTTTAATAACAGGTTGTATTATTTCTCATTGTTTTTCACAATTCTCATGAGTACAATTTTGGTGATCACAAGTCATTGGATTACAGTCTTCAATACTATCACAAGATTTTAAATCTTCTATTTTTTTCTGAAAGAAATTAATAATAGACGTATCTCCTGCCAAATACGTACAAGAATCTGACTCACCATCAATAACCAACATAGGAACTCCAACTTGATCAACAGGTAAATTTAGTTTTTCTACATAATCATTAAATAAATCTAGATTATTTCTATTAAAATAAATTTCTTTTTTTTGTAAAGAAAAGTCTTTTTCTATATTACTATCTTTAAAAAATTTTTCTACCTTTGCACAATGAGGACAACCATTTCAATAGAAAAAAATATAGTCTTGCGCAAAACTCATAGACATAAAAAAACCAAACACCAAAAAAAATCAAAATAATAATCTCTTCATAGTATATATATAGTAATAAATACATTTCTTAGTTGTCCACAACTGAAGCAATCACAATTGAATTAGCTATTTTTTCATGTTTTACATTTTCAAATAAAGACATATAATCCGCATACGTATCAATTCAATCTATTGTTTTCAAAGTATTATTATAAAAAATAGAACCATTTGATACGCCAGAAATATCTTTCAGTTTTCCCAAAAAATCCACAATAGATCAAAGCTGATTTCAAAGTTTTTCTGTCTGACTATCATCCAAAGATATCGTTGCCAACTTCTGTAAACGTAAAAACTCTTCCTTACTAAGCATTACATAAATTATATTATAAAACTAATTAACTTTTATATTAATACTACCTTCAACTTCAGGTCTATCATCAAAAGTGACTTTTGCTTTGATTGTGTAGGTACCAGGCGTATCATAGATCGTAGACGTACTTACACATTCCCTACCATTACATTCCAAAGTTTTACCATTACCAAAATCTCGATAAATTCTTTTTGGAAATCAGTTAAGAACAAGACTCATAGGAACTCTATCATTTACATTTGCTATTTGTCCAGGATGTGAATCCAAAACAATAGTCAACTGTATAGCTTGTTTTTTTACTATAATAGGAACAGGTAAGCCAATTTCTTTAGTAATTCATTTCCTGGTAGTAATAGTTACTTTTGGAGAAAATGTTCCATTTTCTTTTGTTTGATCATAATTATAGGTATGTTGTACAACT
>CAZZEA010000062.1:0-5107 GCA_964652925.1 uncultured Candidatus Peribacteria bacterium
TACATATTTCGTGTTCATTTGCTGGATTTCCAGAAGGGACTTTACAAACAAGAACTTTGTTTCCCTTACATGAAGTTACTTTTGGAATAGACCAATCAAATTGAATTGCTTGTCCATTTTTATTAGTTACTTTCCACATTCTATGACTTTCTGGATCAGAAGAACATATTGCCTCTAATTCCAAGTTAGTTTCTGGTTGAACTATTGGACATTTTTCTTCGCTACTTGAAAAAATATTTTGCAGTATTCCATTTATATAAACTCTCAACATTGTTGGTCAATCTGTTGCTGGAGATGCTTGAATCGTAATATCTCATTTTGAATCTATTGTATTAATTCCTCATTGGGTTGTTCTATAAAGATCCCAAGTAAATTCTACTTGTTCATTATTTGGATTGCTTACTTTCCAATATCTTGTATTTGCTGGAGCAGCAGAACAAACAGCAGTAACTTCCAATGGGTCTAATTGTTTTGGTGTACATTTTTTTGTATTTAATCAAATAATTTTGAAATCTGGTCCACTGTTTTTTGGCTCTGATGATATTCTCAAAAATTTAATTGCTCATACTCCTAATTTTGCTAAATCAACTTTTCGATACCCCATTTTTTGAGCAGCACCAATTTCTACCGTATCTACATCGAAACCAGCATAAATTAAATCTTTTCTATTGAGAAATATTTTTTTACCAAGTTCTTTACCACCCAAAGAATCAAGAGACTGAATATATAAATCAGCATTCATTCCTCTTTCAAAAATTAATAACTCTGAAACAACATCTTCTCATTTGGTATTGTCATATACTATTTTTTCCAATTCTACATCCAAAACTACTTCTCATCGACCTTCTCCATCAATAATATTATTGAGATTATTATTACTCAAATAGTCAGCTATTTCCTGGTCTGTAGGATTTTCTTTGTTTACATAATTATATGAAGATGCATCACCACGATCAGTACTCAATTCTCATTTATTTGGAATTGGTTTAAGAAATTTAACAGTACTTACACGGATAAGTTCTGGAAAAACTACTTTATCAAAGCTAATTCATTTCAGCATAACATCTTTTTTGGGTGCCGTATAATTATATTCCAAAACCATATTCATAGCAGAAAAATTTTGAATACACAAAGAAGCATCAACAGATGCATCTGATTGACTATGAGAATTTAATATCAAACTAAAAATAGCTGATGCTGCCAAAATATGACCATAAATATACCATTTCCCATGTCTTTTGATATGTTCATGAGCTTTTTTTGCATGATGATGAATTTTTTGTAAATGCTGTTTCATTTTTTGAGATAATAAATAAAATACGCTTTTGTCTAAGTGTATTCAGTTTTTTTTCTGCGTCAATTTTCTCAGAAATTTTCAATTGAAAATACTTGACTAATTCATATAATGATTTATAACAACAAAAATCAAAACAAAAAAAATGAAAAAACAAATTCTGATAATCATCCTGTCGATGGTTATCGGCATGGTGTTTTTTTCAACAGCACGTGCTGGAACTTTTCATTGGGTAGGGAGTACTTCAACAAGTTGGAGCGAACCTACAAATTGGCTAGAAGGAAGTGTTCCTGGTAGTGATGATGAAGTCATTTTTGATATAGATATTCCTTATAGAGATTGTGTATTAGATATTAGCACAACTATTGCTAAACTTACTATTAGCAGTCTTTATGGAAGTCAATTAACTTTATCCAACAACCTATTTATAACAGGAGATATTTCTATTACAGCTTGCCTTTTTGCCTGGGTTAACACAGTAAATATTGTAATGATAGGCGATGGAAATCAAACTATTACTATAGACGATCCGTTTGGAGACTTTTTCTTTTTTAATTTAATCATCAACAAACCTTCTGGATCTCTTATTTTGGGGAGTGATATTACTATCACAGGAACTTTTACAAATACCTCCTCAACTCCTATTAGTTACAACGGCTTCTCTATTATCGGAGGTGGCTGTACCCCACCACAAACAGGTGGAATATATCATATTGGAAATAATTTTACTTTCTAAAACAGATTCTTGTATTTTGCTTGGATCTGTTTTTTTTATTTTTGATTGAAAAAAATAGCAAATAAATATTATCGTCTTTGGTAAAAACAAAACAAAAGAAAAACAGACTATGAAAACAAAAACAATATTACTTGTCATTATCGCAATAATTGCATATAAAAAAGCATATTGCGATGACTATACTTGGACAGGTACTGACGAAAATCAATTTTGGAGCAATCCAGAAAATTGGATTAGTAGCAATCCTGGAAGCATACCTGGTAACAATGACAATGTTGTACTTGATTGTGGAATAATAGCACTTGGGGATTGTTTTATTGATGTAGACACCATAACTATCAATAGCCTCTCCCTAATTGAATATCCGTATCAATTAACATTGCCATATACCATACTTATAAATGGAAATCTAATTATCACTGGAGAGCCATTTATCGAATGGAATAACACCGGAAACATTGTTTTTGCAGGGAATAATGACCAAAGCATTTCTATTGATTATTATTTAGAATGGTCTTTGTATAACCTTATTATAAACAAAACTTCTGGCTCTATTTTGTTAAAAAATAATGTTTATGTAAATAATGTTTTCAGTAATGAACACGAAACCAACATTATTTCAGATCCATTGGAAAACGACTATTCTATAATTATTGAAAACCCGCTTCCTATAGAGCTACTTACTTTTGAAGTACATAATGTAAGTGGAAAAATAACTATATTTTGGTCAACAGCAACAGAAACAAATAATGATTATTTTCTTATTGAGAAAAGCAATGATTGTTTATCATGGATGGATTGAGTTAGGTAAAATAAGTGGTAATGGAAATTCAAATAATATCATTTATTACTCTACCATAGATAAAAACCCATTGAGTGGGCTATCATATTATAGACTAACTCAATTTGATTACGATAGCCGACATAAATCTTTTCCAATAAAATCCTGTTGGTTTGACAACAACGAAAAGATATATCCAAATCCAGCCAATGAATATATTATTATCCCTAATGATGATGCCATCATATACAATACCTACGGAACAGTTATCATAAGAACAAAAAAAGGAGAAAATAATATAACAAAGTTATCCAGTGGTTTATATTTTATAAAATTATCTACCGGAACACTATTAACCTTTATAAAACAATAAAAGATCTTTGGAAATACCAAAGGTCTTTTTTATTTTCTGTTGAAAAACAAAGTAATTCTCATATACACTTATTAGCATTTTAATTAAGTACTAACTTACTTATGAAACAAAAACAGAAAATTATTTTATGATTATTTATCCTTTTAGGATTTTCTTCTTCTACCTTTGCCAATGTTTTCATAGACGAAGACACCTCAAATCGGCTTTGATATAGTAATAATTGTTCTTTATCAGAAAACAATCATGTAATTGTAACCCCTACCACTCTTCCTACTTTCTGGACAGGGAATACCATTTATAATTTTCAAGCTGGTACTTATAATCTTACAAATAGTATCATTATTAATGAACCATGTACAGCTTTAGTAGGAGATAATTGAATTATAATCAATGGAAATTGAAGTACTGTTATTACTGTTTCCAGCAATTACACTATTGTCAAAAATCTTACTCTCAATAGTAATTTAGCTGATGGAATTTCTTTATCAAACAATAATAGTAATACTATATCAAATACAATAATTTATTGAAGTAATAGATGAATACTCCTTACTACAACAACAAACAATATCATCAAAGATTCTAAAATTTTTAATAACACCATATGAATATCTTTACAAACAAATTCAAATAATAATATAATAAACAACAATATTGTTTTTAATAATAGTCAGAATTGAATTTTTATTAATATATGATATAGAAATAGCATAAACAATACTTTATTGTTTAATAACTCTTTACATTGATTTGTTGTCCAAGCATGAACACAAAATATTTCTAACAACTCTTTGGTATATAACAATAATAATAACTGAATAAGATTCATTGCATCAAACTATATGAATACTACCAAGACATTTAACAATTCAACAAACACTATAGCTTCTAGTAACACCTGATATGGAATAATCTCATCAGATATTAATTTGCCAGTGGGTCTTAAATTTTGACTTTCTACTGATCCCCTACTCTGAACTATTTGACGAACAAATTGATCTGTAAATACAACATTAATACCTGATTCAACACAAATCTTCAATCCTCATGATTGAACAAATTATCTTATAGATACCTCTACAGCAACAGGGACTCGAAGGTGAGTAAAAGCTTTTTGAAATACTTTTGTTGTTTCTAGTAGTAGCTGGTGAGCAAATGTACCAAATCAGATACAACCTGTAAAATGGAATTCAGCTGGAACTCAATTAGAAATTGCTTCTCTTTCTTTTTCTGCCAGCAAAAAAATATGAGAAGTTGTACTAACATCTTCAAATCCTAGTTGATGAGGAGCTCCATCACAACCAATTTGTGGAAACAAACTGGTAGAAACTGGGGAAGAGTGTGATGATGGAAACAAACGAAATGGAGATTGATGTGATTTTTCTTGTAAAAAGGAACAACCTTGAATATGTGGAAATGGAAAGTTAGAATATATGGAGGAATGTGATGATGGTAATATTAAAGATTGAGATAGCTGTAGCTCTCTCTGTAAAATAGAATGAGCAAATTTAATTTTATCACCAAAATTACTATTACAACAAAAGGCATTGGAAAAAACATTGGGAATTCCTGCCACACTTATTGATTTAAAAGAAATAAAAACAACCTCTGATTTTATTTTATCTACTATTAATCAAAATCAAAAACAACAATTAGAACAATGCCAATATACTGATACCGATTATAATAAAATCTCTTTCGATGATGCTACATCAATATATCAAAAGCAAATAGAGACATTACTCAATTATTGCATCGTACAAGGGAAACAAATCTGAAATCAAAGAATATTCGGAACAAAAGATTACACAACCTATGCTGAATTTATAAAGGTATTGATAAAAGCTCATTTTTTGTGAACTAGTGTAGATTTTCACAACAACACCTTTGATATTCAAAAAGTATATACTGATGTAAGAAAAG
>CAZZEA010000063.1:0-5087 GCA_964652925.1 uncultured Candidatus Peribacteria bacterium
AGTTTGTTACCTTTAAAGTATATTTGTCATCATGCTAATGCTGAATAAACCATTAAACAATATTTCAAAAAAATAAAAATTAATTTTTTTCGTTTTCTTTGATAACATCTTTGATGTCTCATAGTCTGTATCATTTGCGCATAAGTTTTTGGATGATATCGAATCATTCTTCACCTCTTTTCTTGTAGATTGCAATTTCTTTTTTGATTCTTTCTTTGACTCATGTATTGATGTCTTCTTCGTATTCTTTGATGACTTGCATGATAAGGTGCTTGTCTGCGCCTTTTTCTTGAAGTTTTTGGATGATTGCAATTGATGGTTTACCTTTGTTTATTAGTTCGCTTCTTACATAACTTTCTACGAACATTCTATCATTAACGAAATTTTTTTCTTTGAGAAATTCCATAGCTTTGTTGATATCATCAGAAAAATATCATTTTTGCATGAGTTGGATTTTGAGCTCTCTTTCTGTTTTTGGGTAACGAGAGATATAATGTAAGGCGTAATCTAAGCAAGTCTGTTGGGTCATATTAGAGGGATTAGATAGATTAGAGGGATTAGATAGATTAGGTTTGGATTTGATTAATTAGATTTCCGCCCCAATAAGGCAAAGCGGAAATAACAATGACGATCAATCTGGATTGCCACGTCCCGCAGTATTGCAGGACTCGCAATGGCTGAGTATATTATTTCTTAAGTGCTAGTATCATCATTTGATCATCAGAAGTGAATTCTGCCACGATATCGCCAGCTGGTTTTCTTGTATTATGTGATATTTCTTTGATAAGTGCTTCGTCTTGTAAAAATTCTCCAAATTTCGACATAACTTCCATTAGGTATTCGCTGTCTGTTTGGTAAGCGAGATGTACTTTATCATCAACATTATATTTGGCGTCTTTTCTCATTTGATTGAGAAATCTTGATATTTCACGGGCAACTCATTCTTTGGCTAATTCTGGTGTGATTTCGAGATCAAGTCTGGCAATAATTTCATTGTCGATTGCTATATTATCTCCAGCTAATCCTTCGTAAGCAATTTCATAATCTGTTTTTTCGAGTGTTCGTTCATTTCCTTCGTTATCAAAAACAACAACCTGATTATTTTCTCCTTGTTTGATGTTTCCCATTTTTCCAAATTGGATTATTTTCCCGGTATCTTTTGCAAATTTTGCAGAAAGTTGGCTTCAAATTGGTTTGAATATTTTTTTAACTTTGAGTGAATTATCTAATCAGCTGATTTCTTTTACGTTGATTTCTTCTTTGATAATATCTCCGTATTTTTGGAAGAGTTCGTCTTGATGCATTATTATAAGTTTAAGGTTAAATGTTAATTTAGCAGACTATTTATTAATTTTTGAGCTTCTTTTATAGCAATGTCTTTGTATGTTTTATTCTTTTCTATGATTTCAGATATATATATCATAGATTTGTATGGTTTGTTATAATTATTCAAATATATATCTTTTCAGAATTTATTTGCAAATGTGTTAAATATGTTTTGTTCTTCTTTTGATTGAAAGATAATTTCTGTATTTGTTTCTCAATTTCCTTTTTTTTCCACATAGGTTTCAGCATATTCTATAATGTCTGATAATATAGGTATTCTAAAATATTCTGTTTGTGTGAAATAAGTTAAGTTCCCTGTTGTTCATATTATAGATATGGTAAAGTTTCCACGACTTCGTGGTGTGTCTCAGGTTGGTCATAAGTTTAATATTATTTTAAAATCACCCATTTCTTGTAATTGACTATTTTCTGTTATTTCATCTAATAGTTTTATTGCAATAGGAGATGCTTCATCTGTGTTAATTGTAGAATATACTTCTCATATTCTAATATTGTCTATTAAATTTTTTTCTGTTTGTTTTTGTTCTACTGCTGTTATATTATTTCATTTATATACTGATGCAAAATGAGATATATAATAATTTTCTATGGAACTTCCTAATTTTATTTCTTTTTCGCAATTAGTTTTAGGAATTATTAACGTTTTTCAAAAAAGTTTTATTTCTTTTTGCATTTTATAACTTAGTTTACATTTTTCCATTGATGCTTTAAAATTGTTTTCTTCATCAATGTAATCATTCTTTTGATTTATTTTAAATAAACCTACTCCTATCAAACATATAATAATTATTGTTCATATAAATCTTCTCATTAAGAAAAGTATAAATTAAAGACTAGGTTGTCGCTCTATTTAATGAAATTAGAACGACATATCGGATACTAAATATTTGTGGCTAAGATTCAAGTAAATCGTGGACTTGTTTGAGATGTTTGTCGTCGATGTGCGTGTAAATTTGGGTGGTAGTGATTGATGAGTGTCCGAGTAGTGTTTGAACAGCTCTAATATCTGCTCCTTTTTTGATAAGGGAAGTTGCAAAACTATGTCTGAGGGTGTGAGGACTTACTTTCTTGTTGATACCAGCTAGTCTTGCATACGTTCTTACAATATCTTCGATACTATTTCTACTGAGATGTTCCCCAAGTCCATTGACAGAAACTGTTGTAAAGAGATAGGGAGAAGAATCTTTTCTTTGATTGAGATACTGTTGGAGTTTTTCTCTGGCAATTTTGGTAGCAAAAATAGCTCTTAGTTTAGATCCTTTTCCAACAACAGAAAACTGATTGGAATCGATTTTTATATCAGATTTTTTGAGTTTGATAAGTTCAGAAACTCTGAGTCCTGTACTATAGAGCATATAGAGAATTGCTATATCTCTTGTTTGTTTTTCAATGTTTTTGGTAGCAGTTTTTCCTGGTGCATTCAATATTTTTTCTATTTCGTCTTCGTCGAGATAATGAACTTCTCTAGGAGGAGTTTTAGCTAATTCAAGTTTATCGGGACTCATACAATCAATATCATTTTTGAGGAGAAATTTGAGAAAAGCACGGATAGCAACGATATGATAGTTGATAGTTTTGGTACTTAATCCTTGTCTGTTGAGTTCCATTCTAAAATCCAAAACTTGCATGCGATTGAGATCTTTGATTTGGATGTCACCAAGAAAATCTACGAGTCTATTGAGTCGTAGTGAATAATTTTCCAAAGTTTTTGGACTTACGTTTTTTTCGTAGGTGAGATAATAGGTATATTTATCAATTAAGTTCGTTAGATTGTATGATTGAATTTTCGTCTCATGATAGGTTCTCAATTGAAGTTTCTGTTTCTTCTGTAGTTGTTTCGTTTTCATTTGTTGCTCAGCTTTCGTTTGTAGTTGAGCTATTTGTTGTAGTTGACTCTTCTGTGGTTTCTGGTTCTTGAGTACTTCAACTATTTTGTGTTCAGAAAAATGTTTGAGCTGATTGTTGTAAAACGATTTCGCCATCAGAATTTTTTCACGTTAATTTTTGTAAATATGACTCAAGGTCAGATAATTGTTTGCTTAACTCATCACTACTGATTTGAGTTTCATTTTCAATATCTGTTAATAATGTTGATGCTTTTTTATACAAAAACAAGCTTGATTTCATAATTTCTTTGTTATTATTCTTTTTTCCTATAACGGTATACTTTCTTCCAATATCAATATAATTCTGAATTTTTTCGATAGTTTTGTCGTCTGTTGGTATCTCTTCTTCTATGTCTTCGAAAGCATTAAATTCTTCTTCGGAAACGCCACTAAAATCTGGGGCAGAACCATGATAGTTATCTAAAGCAGGATTGTTAAATAGATCACTATCATTTGTAGGAATTTCTTCTTCTGTTGGTGGTGTAGTATTGTCTGTTAATTGAGTTTCAATTGTTGTTGGTTGTGGTCAATTTCCTATCATTTTTTGATACTCCAATGGATACATGGTTTTGAACATAAACCATCCTACGAAGAAAACAAAAACTCAAATTCCGACATTAATCAGAATTCTTTTATTGAAAGGTTTGTTTATTTTCTCAGAAATTTGTGTTGCTATTGGGGGTAGTGAGTATCATTGAATTCCTGTGAAGGTTGGAATTATGGATGGATTAAGTAGATTATATGGATTAGGTTGGTTAGATGGTTGTGCTTGTGGAGTTGGAGAATTCAGTAAATCGTCAAGATTTACTTCTGTTGGCATAGGAGTTGTAGGTACAACAGGAATTTGTTCTACAGGTTTTCCCACACTTGCTTGAAGTTGTTGGATAATCATTTGATCTTGTTGTAAATTTGCGCTTGGTGGAAAATTTTGTTGTGGTTGTCCTGGTGTTGGTTTTTCTTCAGAGATTTCTTCTACTTTTGGTTGTTGTGTCTCAATTGGAGTTGTTTCAATTATTGGGGTTGAAATTTCTTGAGATAAAGCTGCTTCGTTATTGTTTAGGTTGTCTTGTTGTATGATTTCTTCGCCAGAAGTTTGTGTTTCTTCAAAAACATTTAAGGTTTCCGGTTGAATTTCTGGAATTTCTTTTGTTTCAATTATCGGGGTTTCTTCTTCTGGTTGTTTTCTTGTTCTAATCGATTATCTTTGGTCTCTGGTTGTTGCAGAATTTCTTCAACTGGCGCAGGAGGAAGTTGTGTGGCAATTTCATCTATTGGATTTATTATTTCAGATTGAGGCTCAACTGATTCAGGTTGAATTTTACTTATCTCAGGTTGAACATCAGTTACTTTTGGTTCAATATTAATTGTTTGAGTTTCAACTATTTCAGGTTGAGCTTCAACTGTTTCTGATTTGATTTCGCTTGTTTGGTTCAAAGATATGTTATCAATTGAGTTAATAATTTTTTGTTGTAAATCTTCTGCTTTTGGTTGGTTTTCTTTAGCAACAGCTATTTCTTCCGCTTTTGGTTCTTGTGTTTCGGTTGGAACTGTTTCGGTTGCCGCTAAATCAGAAAAATCTAAAGAAACAACAGGTTCTTCAGTCGAAATTGTTTCTTCATTGGTTGGGAAATTAAGATCAAAATCTAGCTCAGGTGTTGTTGTTTGGACTGTTTGTGGATTTTGTCCGTTTTGTACATTTTGATTTTGGTCTTGAATGATAGGATCTGTCATGGTTATCTATAAGTAGTTTAAAATGCTTAAAGTTTCGATTTCCGCGGTAACTGACAAGGCGGAAATGACTCATACTAAGTATACCCCAGAATGTCTGAAAAACCTAAAATAAAAAAAAAGAAC
>CAZZEA010000064.1:0-4985 GCA_964652925.1 uncultured Candidatus Peribacteria bacterium
ATATCTTTGTTGTACATCGTCATTTTCCATATCATCTATGATCAAATAATCACCAGGAGCCCCTAAAGTAACTGTACTTAGTACTTGCGTATCTCCTCTTCGAAAAAGTCCTGTACCATGAACTCTGGGGAAAAGACCTACTTCACAGTAAAGTGATCTTATCTCTTTGATATCTCTATCGTCGACTCTTTTTCCAGTTTCCAAAGTACGATGACGAAGAAAATGTTTGATAACATTAAATACTGCCATTTTTACTTTGCTTTCTGTGAAATCCTCCAAAGTATCATCCTCTATTTTTTCTTTTGCTATTTCGATAGCTTCCTTTTCGTATTGACTAAACAAAGTATTAAATGGAACTTTGGAATTTCCTGTCAATGCTTCGAGTTTGTCAGCTGTTAAAATATTTGAAACATAGGCAACCACTTCTTCCGATGGTTTATTAAATTTCACTTCTTGTGGAAGAATATTTACTAATTTTAAATACTGGTTTTGAATTTCGCAAGATTCATCGATTGCTTGTTGTCCTACTACAAATGCTTGTTTTAAAATATCTTCTGGTACTTCATTTGCTTCACATTCGATCATATTTATTGATCATTTTTTTCCAGCAACAACTAGATTTATCAATGATTTCCCTAATTGTTCTTTGGTTGGATTTACAAGAAATTGACCATCTTTATATCCAATTTGAGCTGCTCAAACAGGTCCATCAAAAGGTATTCCTGATGCCAAAATAGACAACGAAGATCATACAATACACATTACACCAAGATCCATATCTTGTGCTAAAGCTAAAGGAGAAATAGTAATTACTACATCATTAATCATTCCTTTTGGAAACATTGGTCTAAGTGCTCTATCTGCAAGTCTTGAATAGAGAACTGCTTGGTCAGAAGGTCTTCCCTCTCTTCTTCTATATGCAGCTCCTCCAAGTCTTCCTGCTGCAGAATAACTATCTCTAAAATCAATCATCAATGGTAGAAAGTCCATTCATTCTCTAGGATTTTTTTCCATAACCGTAGAACAAAGTAATGCATTTTCTCCTAATTGAATTTTGAGAGAACAATCGGCTTGAACCGCCAATTTTCCTGTTTCAAAAGAAAGTGATTTTCCTGCTCGATCAAAAGATTGAGCAACCACTTTTACGTCTTTTTTTGTAATCGACATAATTTTGTATCAAAACATAAAATTGCCTCTTGGCAAAAGAAATTTTCGGAGAAGAAGCTAGTAACTTAGAAAAGCAGATAATTTATACTATCAACTTTACTAAGTCTCTAAGTCCTTCTACGAAAAAAATATCTCAATGAGAAGTATATATTTTTGATATTGGAATGCAAAGAAAAAAATTAAATCCACTTTTTCTTTTTAACAAAAAAGAAAACCAGTCAACTTACCAAAAGCATAATTCACAGAATTACGAAAAACATCAATGGACTACTCTCTCCTGGAAGGCGGACATTCATACCATAAAGACCTGAAATCATTGTCATAAGTCAAATAACAATAGTCAGAACGGTAAGAACAGAGATAATTGAATTTGTTTTAATATTAGCAAGTGTATTGTACATCATGGAAAGCGATTCTGCATTTTCCATTGCTATGTTGATATTAGCCAGAATTTTATCTGTTTTATATTGAAGATCCTCAAAATATACATCCAAATCTCCTTCATAAAAACTCATTGTTGCTTTTTGAATTTCTTGTAAGATGTCTGATTGCGGTAGGATAAGATGTTTTAGGAAAACAACATTACGCTTTTTAATTAACATTTTTTCCAAATGATCTCTACTTGATCATTCTTCATCAAAAACATTTTCCTCCAATTCATTGAGATCTTGATTAAATTTTTGCAGTGCCAAAAGCACCTTATCATACATTACATCAATAATTTTGTAGAGAATATAATACGGAGAGATTTTGAATTTATGTTCATCTCTGTCTTCATCTTCGCGAAGGTCTTGGTTATATTCTTCTCTAATGCTTTCTATGTGATTGGTATGATATTTTGTAACGGATACGATAAACTTTTTTCCCAAAATAATATTAAATTCATTGGAAAGATATTTTCCACTTTTTTTATCATATTTGGGAAAATGAAGAACAAGAAAGATTGCATCATCATAAACATCTATCTTATCTTGTGTATTCTTGTCAGTAATATCTTCTTCGATAAGCTCATGAACATCATATGAATCTACAATTTCTTTGATTTCTTCTTTGGATGGATGATGAAAATGCATCCAAGTCATACCATCAATTGATACGATTTTGCTCATAATATCTTTATTTTAGGATAAAATTACCTTTCGTATGGAAACACAATCCAATCATGGGAAGAAATCTCTTCCACAAAATAATCAGGCTTGAGACTCGCATCTCTTTTGCAAAAAATAGTAGCTATTTTGGTTTCCAATGGATTGAATGTATATTCATTTAAAATATATTTCATGGTTTTCCCACTATCCACCAAATCATCTACAATTAGTGCTTTGAAGTCTGTAAAATCTTTGGGGATTTGTGTTGCATCTCTAACTTCTCAAGAATTTGTACCATCACGAGTAGTGATATTTATTGTTTCAATACTCTTCACTCCAAGCAAATCTGCAAGAAAATACGCAGAAAGCAATCCTCACCTAGTTATTGAAACAATCATATTGGGTTTAAATCAACTTCTTTCAATTTTTTCCGCCAATAAGATACATTTCTTTTGAAGCTCTTCATAACTTATAGAACGTTTTTGGGTATATTTATTTTCCATAGACGTTTTGCTTATGAAGTAAAACATTTTTTAGAATATACGTAGTTTGCTCGTAATTGCAACGTTAAATAGTTGATTGTTTATAGTGAATAATTATACATTATACATTTTAAATTACACATTAAATAAATGAAAGTTCTAGTCTGCGCTGCTACATGAGGGGAAATGAAAACAATTAAAACTAATATAAAGAATCTAAATTTAATTTGACTTTCGGTTAGTTTTTTGACGACAGGAATATGAAATTACGAAACTATATTTTGATTAACGAACTATATTTTGACCAACAAAGAAGAAAAACCAGATATAATTTTGAATATCTGAGTTTGTGGCTATGTTTGAGAAAAAAAAGATGTTGTACAAGTTGCCCGTATTATCAATGCCAGCACAGGAAAAGAAAACATTGTACCAATTCCAAAAGTAATAGTTCCTGTAAGCAGTTGTTGGTGTAGTGAAACCCCGGTCTATGAAAAGACATTGAATGAAGATAATTACGTTGTCGACATGGAGAGTTTCGCGATCGACTACGTTGGGCAGAAATTTCAGATTCCGAGAATTCTCATCAAAATTCCCGTTGATCAGGTGGGCGACGAAACCCTCGCCTTCGATCGCCACCAAGCATTGGAATTATTAGAAAAAAATATTGATTGGAAAAAGATGATGGAAATTCTTATCAAATAAAAAAACTCCCCAATCGTATGAAGAACTTTAAACTTTTCTAAAAAAACTACCCTACAAATTCATTGAAAATTTGATACACCAAAAGAAGGAACATAAAGATAACTACTGAAACAATGACAATATTGATCAGAATTGATTGTGTCTTTTTCATAGCCTTTTCATCTCCACCAGAGAAAAACATTTGATATCCTGCATAAAACAAGCCCAAAACAAATGATATACCAATAACCCAACCAAGAATTTTTGCGATATCCAAAACTAGATTTGATGCTTTTTGTGCAAAATCCGCAGCTTGAGCTATATAAAACAAATAATCTACAATTTTGATGAACACCAAAGCTATAAGAACATTTATTGCTCATTGTTTCCCTGCTTTTATTTTATCTTCTTTGTCCATAGCTGCCATCATTTTAAATCAAGAAACTATCATCATGATAATAGCTATAAAAAATGCCAATATTTTGAAGAAGCTCAAAATCTGCAAAAACAAATTATTTTGCAAACTATTTACCAAATCTGTTGATCATTTAATATTTTCTATGTTTAACACGTATCACAATATCCAAATTGCACCAAATACCAAAAATGCTCAATATGCTATATAAACCAAACTCATTGCAGATTTTTTGGCCTCATCTCATGATGCTCAGCTCATAATAAATTTTACTCAAGCCATTACTATAAACAAAAAAATCAACGCAAAAGTAACAACTCTAAGCATGTCCCAAAGCAATCATCATGTAGTTATCGAACAACCTTCATTTGCTTTATATATACTCGGGTAAAATAAGTTTCTTATATTTTCAACAATACTTTGGTTTCTATCAATACAGTTGGAGAAGCTAAAAACAGTTTCTACTCTTCCATATTGATCTGGTGTTTTATCTGTCAAATAATCAGCAAAATTTCTATCAAAAGATGGAGCTATTGCATGTGTTGATCATATTACAATTCCAAACAATGCTACAAGAAGAATAATTATTTTGTTTATGCTTTTAAACATTATGTAAAACTTAGAATTTAAAACAGATAATTAAAACCCTGTATCTCCTCATGGACCAGTTCAAAAAACAGAATTTATTATTCATACAACTAATTTGATTATCGCATAAAATCATGTCAACAATAATATTCATATAGCTATATATCAAATTCTTTTTTTTACCTTTTCAAAATCTCAATCTGAATGGATTGTATGGGTAACCATCAAAAATCAATTATAAATTATTAATATAACAGCAACAACAAGTCAAATATATACTGCCCATTGAAGATATGGAGCAATACTTACTCTAAGATAGTCCAAAGTATTGGAAATTTTATATTGAGATTGGAAAGCTCATTCTTTGTCTGTAATATCGTCCAAAGCTGTTTCTTGAAACTTTATTTTATTATTGACTTTGTTTTTTACATTTTCAAGGATTTCCAACGGTTCGTCTCAATATCATCACCAACTTCATTGCTGTGCAAAAGCAGACAAATTGGCAATTGAAATAGAGCAGACAATAAACATAGCAAATATTTTTTTCATTCTCTCTATATACAT
>CAZZEA010000065.1:0-4943 GCA_964652925.1 uncultured Candidatus Peribacteria bacterium
AAGTTACTAATTATATTCTACTTACGTAATGGTGCAATAGTTATGATAATTTTTCTTCGGAAAACAACACCGATGGGGCAACAGTAATGTTGTCCATAGGACTATAACACTTTAAAAACGTAAACCACTTCTCGGCATGTCCCTGAAGTGGTTTTTTCTAATCTTGCTTTTTTTACCAAAATCTATACGCTCAAAGCATCTTTATTTGAAGATATACAAAATGAAAAAATCGTTGATTATTTTCTATTCATTAGAAGGATTTACTAAACATATTGCACAAGTTATCGCAAAGGAAAGCAAAGGAGAAACCTTAGAACTAGAACCAAAAAAAGCAATTTTCAAGTGATTTATGAAATATTTCCGAGGAGGAAAACAAGTAATGATGAAGGAAACCCCTCTACTCAAACCATACAACATGGACTTTGATAAGTACGAAATAATATACATAGGAACACCTGTTTGGGCGTTTACCTATACCCCTGCAATAAGATCTTTTCTTAAACAAACCACGCTTCAAAACAAAAAAATTGTTCTTTTCTGCACACACGAAGGAGGACCAAAACAAACATTAGACAATTTAGAAAAAGAACTAAAAAGGAATAAAATCGTTGCCAAAAAAGATTTTAATAGAAAAATTTTAGAAAAAAATACTGACCTTCTTAATAAAGAAATTAAAAAAATCATATATCATTAATTTTAAATTATTAATCGTTAATTCTATATGGGAAATATCGTCTTAGTCTGAGCAGGATGAACAGGAATGTCAGGAGTTGCAGGAATTTTGCAAGAACTCTGATTTACGAATATCATCTGCATTGATAGCGCTCAGAGCCAACTCACTGATAACCTACAAAAAAAATGACTAAAAGTAATTATTGGTCATTGAAAGTATCAACCAAAAATAGACGACGCAATCATTTATTCAGAAGCCGCAGTCAATAGTCCAGAAGTTACCTGAGCAAGAGCCATCATTTCTCAAGAGCAAAAAATAATGCTAATTATGAATTATTTCCAATTTTTGGGAGAAATTTCCAAATACTTTACTACAATATGAATTACAGGAACCAATGGAAAAAGCTCTACCACTGCGTTAACAATTTACTGAGCAAAAAATCTTGAAAATTTTGGACTGGGAATTCTCTGAGCACTCACTCCAGATTTCAAGAACCAAAGTTATCTTATCAACACAAACCACCAAGCAGAAATCAAAACCATCTTCACCAAAATTTTCACCGGAAAAACTCCAAACCTTATCAATCACAAGAAATTACTTTTCATAGTCGAAGCATGCGAATACAAACGTCACTTTCTCCATCTTGATCTCGATTATGCAGCTATAACAAATATTGAATACGATCACGCTGACTATTACAAAACTTTTGATAATTACAAAAACGCATTCAAAGAAATGTTGACGAAAGTGAAACAAAAATGCTTAGTTCTCAAGTGATTCCTCCAAGAAAATCCAGAATTTACATCTTTTGAAAATATCCAAGAAATAGAAGAAAAAGAAAACCACTTTGACTACATTTTTTGACCACATACCAACAAAAACGCCTCCCTAACTCTTGCATTACTCAAAGTCATTGCGAGTAAAAACGAAGTAATCAATCTTTCAAAGTTCAAATGACTCCGACGTCGCCTTGAATATCTCGGCACAGCACAAAACGGAGCAAAACTTTTCTCAGATTATGGACATATGGCATCATCTATAAAAATAGGTTTTGAAGCCTTAAAATCCAAATTTCCTGACAAAAAAATTATCACGATTTTTCAACCTCATCAAATCAATAGAATTTTCACCTGACGAGATGATTTTGTCCAAAGCTTCAAATGATACGATCAAGTTATTATTTACGATATTTACGCCGCTAGAGAAGATATCGCACATTTTGATTTTTCCAAAAGAGGAGAAAACATCCACAACATCACAGAACTCTGAAATGTTTTTGCAAAAGCCTGCCATGGAATATACACCGACCAACGATCTGATATAGAAAACACAATAAACAATTCTGATTCTACCAATATCATTGCTATTTTTTCAGCGGGAGATATTGATTACGAAGTTCGTACAAAACTTTCTATTGATCAATCCACAATTTAAGTTGATTTCTCTTTCAAAAACAATATTCTGACAACAGCTAATTTTTTTATATAAACAAAAACTAATGAAAAAATTACTTATCATGACAATAAGTTTGACTACGTTATTCTTATTTTGATGCCAACAAATCACAAACACGCAAACAGAAATATCGATAGAAAAACAAACAGGAGAAAATATCGAAGAAATAGTTGAACCAACAGAAGAAGCAACTTGATTTATTATACAATCATTCAACGACTGTCTAAACGCAGGTTTTCCTATTATGGAAAGCTATCCAAGACAATGTAATGATGGAACAACAACCTATGTTGAAGAAATTTCCCAGGAAAACACTCAAAAAACAACAACAGGAAACAACATTACTTGAGAAAATTTAGACACACAAAGTCAACAAGCAACGTGAAATACTGTAAATGTTCTACAGCAAAAACTCAAAGCTATGGTAGAAAGAAGAAATCAAAAAACACAAAATAACTCATGAATAATAAGCGCAACACCAACAAACAATACAGGATCAGCAACCAACACCAACGAACAAGTTACAGAAGAAGATATCGAAAACCTAGAAAAAATAATAGAAGAAATAATTAAAAATTAATTTAGATCGTCAAAAAAACAAAAAAATGGCATTTTTTATGGAAATATGTAAGTGAATATTCTTTTTTATTACTATGGTGGTTTGATTATTTTTTTTGAGATGAAAAGATATTGTAAACCAACAATCATTCGTCATTATAAAAGAGATATTAATGCCATGATATCTAATTTTTTGTGGAATTATGCTGGGATATATTTTGGCACGTATAAACATATGATACAACGAACATCACGACAACGAAGCAAAAATATACACAAAATATTTCTTAATAGGAATAGGTATTGGAATTCTTCTATCAATTATTTATATCGTTTTATAAAATGAAAAATCTTTTGTTACTATTATTGTTAACAACAACACTATTAATATGATGATGTGGTAAAAAGATAGAAAAACCTATCCTTTTTGAAAATTATCAGATAACATTAGCAACAAAATACAATTATAAAGAAATAAAAGCAAATATTATTCCAGAAATTTCTACAATAAAACAATACATACAAGATGTACAAACATGATTTGCTGGTTCAATAATAATAGCAAAAACAAAAACACAAGAAAAAATAGACATTGATAAACTTGCAGAAAATAATGCAAAATCTATGGTAAAAAAAATAGCGGGAATGAAAGATCCATCAACAAACAAGCTACAGATAAAATGCAAAAGCAAAGACATCGATTGATTTATTCAAAAAATAACTATAAAAGAGTGAGAAGACAAACAATATATAAATCAAATGTTTTTTTCACAAGAAGATAGTCTCTATGCAATATCTACAATGACTACCAACAAAGACGAAACAAAAAACCTTTTTAAAAGTATAGAAAACATCAGCTGTCTAGAATAATATTTATTTCTAACATATACCACTATGAGTTTTGATCTCCAATGACTTGATCCTATTCAAGCTCCAAATCAACAAATGCCAAGCACTACGAATTTTGGTGCAAAGCCAGAAAAAACAAAAAACATTTTCAATGAACCAGGCAACCTTTCTTGACGAGAATTAGTAGGTAAAACAGGAATTTGACTAGTTCTTTGATGAGTTATATCAGCGCTCCTTTTTATAGTAACAACTTTTGTTGGAGGAATGTTGACATCAGCAATGAGTGAAAGCGCAAGCGTAACCGCAAACCCAATGCTTTCAATAATTCTCTTATTTATTGGCTTTATAAGCACTTTTATTGGAAACATTTCTATTGCTTGAGTATATAACTTATTTTTTTCCAAGAAATATTATGATGGATCAAAAACATTCTGATTATTATTACTTACGAATGGATTGTTATTCTTTATACTAGCTCCTATGTACTTTGTATTTGCTAGTCAAGTACAAAATTTATTTATGGTATTAGGCTTCCATATTATATTTTCCGTATTCGTATCTGCTTGCCAAATAGAATTTACCGCAAACCCAAACTATTCTGGCTCTTCTTTTATGGGAAACATTATATGATTTGCTTGATCTTTTTTGGTATACAGCTTGTTTTATAAATCATTTATAATGAGTGGTGGTGTAGAAAATCAAACATATTTAGTTATGTTACTTCCACCAGTTTTAGCATACACATTAATCCCTTTCTGAGCAGGAGTACGAGAGAAAATATATTATAAATTATACGAAATGTGAAGTAACGCATTTTATATTCCATCTCCAAGTGAAGCCCAAGAAGATCAAGACGCAGCACAAAAAGCCATCCAAGAAGAATCCGAAATCAATATTGAATGATAAAATCGACTTTTTCCGCCTTGTTTATTATTGCAATGGAAATCTAAAATATTCAAAACTTAACATATAATAATATGCATCTTTACCACTTAGCTTCCACAATAAAATTAGCATTGGGAATTGCTATAATCATAATCACATATACAAGCATAAACGTTTATGAGGATCCTGTTATAGGAATAGCTTTGGCTTTTTTGTGAATTTTTATTGCATCGCGAGGGGGAAGTTTTTATCTTTTTTGGTGAATACAAAAAGTATATCAAAAAAAAAAATGAGCACTATTAATAGCAAAAGATAGCTACAAAATATCACTTCTTTTTGGAATTTACATGATAATAAATTTTCTTTTAATTGTTTTATGATGGCGAAATAAATTCTTGGGAATACTATTGTTGTGATGATTTGTGCGAATATATATTAGTTTATTCTCAAATACAGAAAAAGATGAATAAAATAGATAAAAAAGCCATTGAGGGGAAATTAATGACTATATACGATCCAGAAT
>CAZZEA010000066.1:0-4281 GCA_964652925.1 uncultured Candidatus Peribacteria bacterium
TCTTGAGAAATATGAATACCCAATGCATCAGAAAGAGAATCGGCAATTGCTATTGTCAAAATTCCAGCGACTACGACTGATTTCATTTCACTACCAGCAGCCAATCCAACAAGTAATCCAAGTGTTGTTATTACTCCTGATGTTATCCCAAAATTTATACCAATTTTTAGAGATGTTTTCATAGAAAATAATCAGAATTTAAATATGATGTTTTAGTCTACAATATCTGTCTTTTAATGATTTAATAAAAATATACAAGCAATATTCTTTTTCTCAAGGAAAAATAATAACAACAAACATCCCACAAAATTGACAAAAAAATGTGAAAAAATCTCTTGATTTTTTATAAACCTGCTAACTAAAAGCTATCATATGAGTAAAAGTTCGAATAAAGTTTCTGTTGATTTTCATTATTAAAACACAATATATAGGTCAACAACAAAACAAATACTACTAGATATAGTGTTTTTTATTTTTATCTCAAAAACATCTTGGAATGGCGATTTACAAAGTAAAAAAACGTAATGGCGCTATTGTTTCTTTTGATAGAAGCAAAATTGAACAAGCTATCAAAAAATCAATTGAGTCTGTAGGAGGTACTGATTTCAGTAAAGTAGCCATAATAACTGATAAAGTTATAGAATCTGTTATAGAAAAAGTAGGAAACGAAATACCTGATGTTGAAATGATCCAAGATGCTGTAGAACAAGTTCTTATCAAAGAAGGACATGATACTATTGCAAAAGCATTTATCTTGTACCGTGAAAAAAGAGCACAATCCAGAGAAGCAAGAAAGGTTGTGGTAGAAGTTGGTAAAACAATGGATGAATATTTAGAACAGACAGATTGGAGAGTTAATGCAAATTCAAACCAAGGATATTCTCTATGAGGTCTTATTCTCAACGTTGCTGGTAAAGTTGTTGCCAACTATTGGCTATCACATGTGTACCCTGAAGAAGTAGGAAACGCACATAGAAATGGGGATTATCATATTCATGATCTTGATATGTTTTCATGATATTGTGCAGGTTGGTCGCTTAGGCAGCTTTTGGAAGAAGGATTTAATGGTTTAGATAATAGAGTACAATCCGCTCCACCAAACAATCTTCAATCGGCGGTAAATCAAATGATTAATTTTTTGGGGACTTTGCAAAATGAGCGAGCTGGTGCGCAAGCATTTTCATCTTTTGATACGTATTTGGCTCCATTTGTTCATAAACATAAAATGAGTGTAGAAGAAGAGTTAGATGAGCTTTGAGTTACCTTTAATTCTCCAGAAGAAAAAGAAGCATATATTTACAAGAAAACACATAAATACGTGACACAACAAATGCAGAATTTCGTATTTGGTCTCAATGTTCCATCACGTTGGGGAACTCAGACTCCGTTTACCAACATTACTTTGGATTGGAGATGTCCAGAAGATCTCAAAGATAAATCTTTGATGCTTGGTGGTATAGAACACGGATATTATCCAAAAAAATTCTCTGAACTTGAAAATGAAATGAAACTTCTCAATAGAGTTTTAATTGAAATTTATACTAAATGAGATTGGACTGGAGCTGTGTTTACCTTTCCTATTCCAACCTACAACATTACAGAAGATTTCCCATGGGATGATCCAGATGTAAACTTATTATTTGAGATGACTGCTAAATATGGAATTCCTTATTTCCAAAACTTTGTAGGATCTCAATTTAAAACTGAAAAAGATGAAAATGGAAATATAATAAAAGTAGAAAATCCAAATGCTTACAAGCCATGAGCAGTGAGGTCTATGTGTTGTAGACTACAGCTTGATCTTACTCAACTAGAAAAAAGATGAGGTGGTCTCTTTGGTTCTTCGGAGATGACATGATCTATCGGAGTAGTTACCATTAATATGGCAAGAATTGGATATAACTACAAAAATGATTTTGAATGATTTAAGAAACAAGTCAAAAGATTAATGGATTTGGCAAAAGTTTCTCTTGAATTAAAAAGAAAAGAAATTACAAAATGGCTTGATAGTGGATTCTATCCGTATACCAAAAGATATCTTCATTCTTTCAGAAATCACTTCTCAACTATTGGTTTAAATGGAATGAATGAAGCAGTTTTGAATTTCACAAATGGAAAGGAAGACATGACAACAGAAGCTGGTAAACAATTTGCTGTTGATGTGTTGGAATATATGAGAGATGTTCTCAAAGAATATCAAGAAGAAACAGGAAATCTTTATAATTTGGAAGCGACTCCAGCAGAAGGTACTACGTATAGATTTGCAAAAGAAGATAAGAAACAATTACCAAAGATTATGCAAGCTGGGACAGATGAAGCGCCTTATTATACAAACTCTACACAAATTCCAGTAGGACATACTGATGATCCATTTGAAGCATTGGAACTCCAAAATGAACTTCAATGTAAATATACATGATGAACTGTTCTTCACTTGTATATGGGAGAAAGATTATCAGATGCTGAAGCATGTAAGATGTTGGTGAAGAAGGTTATTGAAAATTATCAACTACCTTATATTACCATATCTCCTGTCTTCTCTATTTGTCCAAAACACGGATATGTGATAGGGGAACATGATTATTGTCCAAAATGCGATAAAGAGCTTTGATATGTATGAGATGAATTCAATATGGATATTAGAAAGAAACATACTGCTGATCCAGAAAAGCTTAGAATTCTGAAAGAAAGTAAAATTCAATAAGACCTCTTTTTATTTTATTATCATACGCCATAATGCAAACATTCTACAACAAAGAAGGAAAAGAAATCCAAAGAACTCAATGTCAAGTATATACGAGAGTTATGGGATACCTTAGACCAGTAAGTCATTACAACACAGGAAAAAAATCAGAATTCTATTCTCGTAAGTATTTCGACGAAAGTAAAACTGCTAATTCACAGTTTGTTAGACAATTTTCAAATCCAACTAATGCGTATGATTTGGTAGATAATTACGAAGAGGTAAAATTTGTAGGATGTGGTTGTGCTGCTTAGTTCTAAAATAATATTTTCAGAAGGCGGAGTGGAGGGGAACAAAACCTTCTGCTTCGCTTTTTTTATTTCACTAATAGTATGTATGAAAATAACTATATGTTGATCATCTACATTTAGAAAAGAAAAGGTAGAAATCAAATACCAACTTTTTGAATTAGGTCATGAACCTCTTATAGATGAATGGACAGAAAAATTAGCAAAAGGTGAAGCTCCTGAATTATTAGAACAAATAAATACAGAACACCATACAGCAAAGAAACAATATAACTTCATAAAAATGTACTATGATTTTATAAAAGAGTCTGATGCTATTATTGTTTGTAATTATGATAAAAAATGAATAAATGATTATATTGGATCAAATACGTTCCTTGAAATTGGATATGCTCATGTTTTAGGTAAAAAAATCTTTTTATTAAATAATATACCTAATCAAGACTATATCTTGGACGAAATTAAAGCTATGGATCCAATTGTCCTTTTAGGAAATTTACATAAAATAAAATAGTTTATGCATATAACGTGAATTCAAAAATCTACATTAGTTGATTATCCAGGCCATGTGTCCTGTGTAATTTTTACGCAAGGCTGTAATTTTCGCTGTCATTTTTGTCATAATCCAGAATGTGTACTTCCAGAAAAAATGATGCTTTTCAAAAATGACCTCATACCTGACGAAGTCTTTTTCAATTTCCTCCAAACGAGAAAATGATTTTTGGATGGCGTAAGTATTTGTGGTGGAGAGCCAACTTTACAACCAGATTTATATAATTTTGCCAAAAAAGTAAAAAAGATGGGCTTTAAAGTCAAGCTTGATACCAACGGCAGAGACTACAAAATAGTTAAAAGAATGATTCAGGACGGAATTTTGGATTATGTTGCAGTTGATCTCAAACATGCAATTTATAGTTATGATGATGCGGTTGGCGTAGTTCAAACACCAGAATTTTTCTTTAGTTACCAAAAATTATTACAACTCTTACTCGAATCAAATATTGATCACGAATATAGAACTACTGTTATCAAAGGTATGCACACATCTGACGATATTGAAAGCATGGCACATTTTATCAGAGGAGCAAAAAATTATTATTTACAAAACTATATCGGAGGAAATACTTTGGATCCTAATTTCTGATGAAAACCATTCTCCGAAGAAGAACTAGAAGAATTCAAAATCATCGCTGAGAAATATGTGAGTAATGTTGGGATTAGGAAATAGTTTAATTCTGATTTTTATTTTACACAAAAGAATTTTTGGATATTATCAAAAAAGAATATGTT
>CAZZEA010000066.1:4291-4897 GCA_964652925.1 uncultured Candidatus Peribacteria bacterium
ATAGAATAGACATGATATATCAAGTATCACGTATTTTTTTAATGTTTTAATTGTCTTATCAAAATCTAGAAAAAAAATAAAATCTGGACTATTTCTATTTGCAATTGTACTATAAATAATTATAATGTCAATCTAAAAAAATCCAAAACTTCTCAAAAACTTTCAAGTTTTTGAGAAAAGTAATATAATTAGGTATAAATTTTACTTATTACTATTTTACTCATGTCTATCAAACAAGCACAATCTTTGAATAAATACAAAGATGTTGGAGAGCAGATTGCTTCAGCTCCATTTTCAGATGAATAGAAAGTTAAAGCTACAAAGAGTGCTTTAAAAGAAATTGTAAAAGATCCTGATTATCAAAAAATCAGACAAGAATATCTCAATGAAAAGAGATCAGAATCTGTAAAAGAAAAACTTTTTCAAGAAGCTTTTGCTGCTGCAAAAAGACTTAATTCTGAGCTAAAGGAAAAAGATTTTAGACAAGTGATAGGTGGTAAATCAGAAAAGAAAGAATCCAAAGAAAAAATGAAAACAACCACAACTTGAAACAGAAAATCACAAGATAGATAAAGGGAAATCTAAAAAGGAGAAACTCACAGAAGG
>CAZZEA010000067.1:0-2540 GCA_964652925.1 uncultured Candidatus Peribacteria bacterium
TTTGTTTATTTTATCTATATCTTTCTTTATATTTTCTAAATTTTTAAGTTCTTTTTTTATTTCTTGTTCATGGAGTTCTCGAAGATCTTTCTCATCTTTTGATCTAGCGTAGTTTGCGCGAAATAAAGAACTATTTCTTCTTGCTTCAGTTTCTTGTTTTTTAAAAAATTCTTCCAAAATGGTTATTCTTCGATTTATAGTTGGTAAATCTGTTGCTAGTCTTTGATGTTCCAAAACATCGTTTTGTAAATCTTGTAATTGCTCACGAGTTCAATGGATTATTTCCAATGTTTTTCATTCTCAAAATAAACGTACAACCACGGTTTCTTCTTCTTCTTTTTTGTTTTGTTCCAATAATGCAGATAAAAACTTCTCAATATTGTATTGAGATACAACAAACCTTCCATTGTTTCATATGATATGAAAAAAATATCTATCACCATTTTTTTCTATTTTCAGTTTGCTTTCGTTGGGAAAGTCTTTTATATCATTTAACAAAGACAAAAAACGTTCTTTGTGTGAAACGACTTCCAGCCCAGAATCTGTATTTTCTGCCTCTTGTATGTTTAGCTTCTTTATTTCCATACGTATCCATTAAATAAAATATTCACTTTTGATTATAATCCAAAAAATTTTTCAATCAAAAAAAATCCACTTTTACATCAAAATGGATTTGACAAAAAACAAAAAATATGTCTAGCTATATAATTCTTTTTTTACATGTAATATAAAATTTTCGCGTTGTTCATCATCTAGTGATGGTATGTCATGTAGTTTATAATAGTTGATAATAAGTATCAAAAATTCCATTAATATAGCAGAATCCAAAGGAATGTTGTCATGATATTTTTTTGATAATTTTTTGATGTAATTAATATATCACGTCAAATTCATGGGCTCTTTTGAAAGCAAATCTTCAAAAAAAGAATTAATTCAGATTTTTGTAGCCTCTTTTATATAAAAAGGAAAGAAAAATCAAATTATAACCAATACATTTATTTTTTTTCTTAGATAGGTTGTTCCTGTTGACGGGTGTTTTGTTTTAAAGAATAAATCATATAAAACAGACAAAAGTTTGTCATCTTTTATTGTTTTCATGAGAAATCCAAGAAAGTTTGCTAATTTGTTATTTGCTTGTTTATCTTGTTGTATTTGTTGTTGGATATGTTTCGCTTTTTTTGATTCTTCTTGAATTCTTTTTACGGCTTCTTCTGTTACTTTGTTTACATCTTGTCTGGGCGTTCAACCAATATCCAATCCTTCTCAAAGGTTTCAGAATTCGTTTGCCATACTCATTTCCTATAAAATAAAATATTATGAATAACATATGTAGCAATACTTAAATTGGCTTGAAATTCAATACGAATTAACTATATGATAAAACACTGCGATTTTTTTGTTGCAAAAAAATCAAGGTGAGGTGGATGAGAGGTTGAAATCAACTCACTGCTAACGAGTCAGACGAGAAATCGTCTCGCGGGTTCGAATCCCGCCCTCACCGAATTCCAGTATGGCACCGTAGCTCAGATGGTTAGAGCGCGCCTCTCATAAGGGCGAGGTCGGCGGTTCGATTCTGCCCGGTGCTAAATTATTGTGTTCATCTCGTCATTCAATATATTTTATTTATTTTAATTTGTGAAATTATGGCAGCAAAGAAAAAAGGAGGAAGAATTATTGTAGCTATGCAATGTAAAGATTGTGGAGCAACAAATTATCAGACAATGTTAAATAAGTCTGCTACTCCAAAACTAGAATTAAAAAAGTACTGTAAAAAAGACAAAAAACACACGACACACACGTCTAGAGAAAAATTGAAATAGATCTTCATCAAAGCTATTTTACCTTTATATTTAAAATTATCCCATGTTAAAAATTAGATTATCAAGACAAGGAAGAAAGGGAAGACCTTTTTATAGAGTTGTTCTTACAGAACACACAAAACCAGTAAAATCTTCTTTCAAAGAGGTTTTTGGATGGTTTGATCCATTTGCTCACAAAATAGAAGTTAATGTAGAAACAATAAAATCTTGGATCGAAAAATGAGCTCAACTATCAGAAAGATTGGCAAAAATATTGTTTGCTGAAACAAAAGATGCTCTTTTCCAAAAATTTTTCACAGAAAGAACAAGAACAGCAAAAACGAAAAAAGATGAAAAATAGTTTATAGCATATACTGAGTGTATAATTGTTCCCAACTATTAACTTTTAACTATAACCATCAATTATGCCAGATATATACAAACAAGCAACATTGGAAGATATATTGTTAACAGTTTTTGCTATAATTGTAATAGTTGTATTAGCTGGATGTTTGTATGCTTTCTTTCGTGCTATTTTCTTTTTTATCTTTAGTTGAGGAAAGGAAGAACAAAAGAAAAAATGATGGAATTCTGTAAGGTTTATGGTAATAGGAGTTATTTTATGTATAGGATTGTTAATTAGTTTTCCTTATGTATTAAAATCCATGAATGTAGAACTTACAGAAGATTATTCCACAAAGAAAGTATTTACTAAAGCGTGAGAATTATTTAAAAAAGCTT
>CAZZEA010000067.1:2565-4893 GCA_964652925.1 uncultured Candidatus Peribacteria bacterium
ATTGTAAAAGAAGCACAAAAAGAAAACGAATTCCGCGGAAATATGTATTACGAAATAAATAATGAAACTCCATGATGATATAATCTTTAATAGATAAATAAGCCTTCTTTCCAAAGAAGGTTTTTTTGTATATGGTTAGGAGTTGAAATAGAAAAAGAAAACAGTATATACAAAAAAACTATTTTATACTTTACATTATATTTATGTATAAAAAAGACTTCAAACAGCAGGCAATGATGCTTTTGCAAAAGTTTACAAGATTTACAAAACAACAAAAATCTTTTGTAATCTATCTTTTTGGACTCACTTTTTTGATGATTTTCTTTCCTGTGATAAAGGTTTCTCCTGTTTCTGGGCAGAGTTATTGAATCTGGATTCTTAACGGGTCATTCTTTACAACTATGATCATATTACTTGTTAGTTTGTGATTTTTGCTATCTTGGAATATGAGTTTTAGATTTAAGACTATCGTTATAAATTCGCTTTGATTTAGAGATAATGATTCTCTTATTAATTTTGCATTTTTGGCCGTTATTACTACAATATTTTTTTCTATAGGGAATACTATTGGTGTTGTTAACAATGTTACCGCAACGATTTCTCTTTCAAAAATTTATTATTTTACACGAACTTATCTTTTGGCTTGATTGATATTTATGTTGGTTACAATAATTAAAAAAGCAAAAGAAAACGCTTGAAAAACCAAAATAATAAATGTGGTTGATGAAAAAACGCTCAAAGAAATTAGTAACAAAAAATCGCTAAAATGATTGTTTGATCATGATAATAGTGATGAAGAATAATTTTATATTATAATTATATCTCAAATGTTATTGGTAGATGAAAAGTGTATTTGATGTTGAATGTGTGTTAATGAATCAGATTCTTTATTTAAAATATGAGACAATTGATTATCACAAACAATCAAGCAACCAGAAACTCCAGAAGAAATAGAACACGCAAATAATGCTGTTAATATTTGTCCTGTTCAAGCTATTCACAACGATTAATCTAATAAGAAATTGGAAAATCAAGAGAGTATCCCCATGGATACTTTTTTTGATAATCTCGTAAAACAGCTTTTACGATATCATTATTGGTAAGATTGGTATTTACATCAACAAACGGACAAGGACATTGGAGGCATGGAGCAGTGGCGGTGAATAAGCAGTTATCCATATCTTGAGGGCAATTTAGACAATTTTCTCCAGGATCTTGCTGTCAATTTCTACAAGCAGATCAGCCACCAGCAAGGATATCATCAATAATATCCAAAGATATTTCATCAGGATTTACAGTGAACGTGCTTCAAGGAAACGTAGTTCATCACGGGAAAAATGTGTCAGATTCAAGTGTTGTATTCCCTGGGATAAACGTTCAATCAGGAAGTATTGCTCAGCCAGGAAGTAATGTCCCAGCTGGTAATGTCATGCCTGAAGCTAATATTGTGCCACCTGGAATAATTCAATCAGGATATGCTTCTGGTATTTTATCGTCAGGAAATATTGCGCCAATAGAAATAGTAGACATATCACTCATACCAGGTAATTGTATTGGAGATCGATTATTGTCACAATATATTTCCAATCATACTTCTGGACATCAATCAAAATCCATTATCCCATTCCAAGATTCTGGTATCAATGGACAAAGATCATCTTTATCAGAAATTCAATCCCCATCAGTGTCAATTATAGGAGATAAAGAACTAATAGAGTTTTTGTCAAAATCTGTTTCCATAGCATCTCAAACGTTGTTTTTATTGGTATCTCATTGATTGGTATTTGATGAAAAAGGAGCGTTGTCCAAAGAACAAATTCATTTGAAATGCATTTTTAATAAATCAGTATTTATAAGTTTTTGGTTTGGATTTTTGAGAGCAGCAAGATAATTACAGTTTTTTGGTTCATCTGGGTTGATCATTCATAGTAAGTTTGGAATTCCATCACCATCAATATCGCTATCACAAATATCGGCGATTCTGTCTCAATCCATATCACAAGTATATGTTATCAAAGATCAGTCTATTTTGGCTTGCATACAAAAATCAAGTCATCCAACAGCTAATGTTGCTTGTGAAGATAGTTGAGAACATTGATCTAAAGATATATTTGTTTGTGGGTAATAAATTCCAGGATTTTGATAGATATGTTTGTTTTCTAGTGGAAAAGTAATACGACTCTTGAGAGGAAAAATATTTGAAGATCAATCTCCGGCAACAATATTTGCAAAAATAAGATCAGCAAAAGAATCTCCCAAAGGAAGTATTTTAAAGCTAAACGGTTGAAATGTTCATAAATCTAAAGTAGATGGTAATAATTGTAATCA
>CAZZEA010000068.1:0-4223 GCA_964652925.1 uncultured Candidatus Peribacteria bacterium
AATAATTAATTTGAAATTTTTAGAAAAAACCTCCTATATTATTAGGAGGTTTTACTTTATAAAACTAAGTTTATTGTTTTTTCTAAAATATTTCCATATGAATCTTTTGCAAACACACTAACGGGAACCAATGCATCTATTGTAAACACAGCCGCTTGTCATTTAAACTCCAACAATGTTTTTTCTGACGTAAATAACTTACCATACTCTATAAAAGATAAATCATCTTGTAATATTATACTGACCTGATATTTTCAATTATCTAATTGTTTAATATTTGTTTTATCCTCCAAAACAACTGGCGGATTTTTATCTTCTGTAGCTATATCTATATTAAATGAAGTCTTATTTGAATATCATTTTGAATCTACCGCCATTACCTCTATAGTATGCTTTCAAGAAACAAGTTTTGAAATTACAGCCGATTGTTCATTAACCATTTTTTCTTTTGAGTTGTAAGGGAAGTTGGCTATCTGTTGTCAATCAGCGAAGACAACAACAGATCTTATTCATCTTTCTGCTTTTACTGTATATCGTAATGCAAATTTATTTGATACTGTTGTTCCTTCTGATGGCGAGATAATATCTATATTAATTGCTGTATCTTCTTTTACTCATCTTTCGTCACAAGGAGATTTTGGCGCTTCAACAAATACACTTGGATAATTATATATCACATCTCAACTTACAAAAGCACCTCAAGAAGATGTTCCCGTAAAACTAGATCACACTTTTCGCCAATTACTTACTTCTGCCAAATCTATCTTGCTTGGAATGAATGTTGTTGGTTGAATAACATATCATTTCATTAATTCATTTAATGGAGTTGTTGGACTTCATAATCCATTACACAAAACATCATACTCAAAACTTTCTATTATACTATTATCTGATTCTAAAGCAGGTCCTTGTATATATCTCATTGTATTTACCACAAATTCTGATGGCGTTTTTTCACTGGCAAGTTTTCATGAGATTTTTGATATATTTACTGTAGTTACATCAACAGATCTAATGGTATCGTTTGAGATAAAGTTATTTCTTACCAATCATCAGAAAAAGTTTCTCATAGGATTTGCATGTATTGTTCAACCAAACGCATTTCTATTCATAGGCGCTCAATCTGCATTTCATGCCCAAAATACAGCAACTTTACTTCCATTATATACAGCCATCCAACCATCTCTTGGACGGTTTCATCTCTCTGTTTTCACGTTTGAAGTTCCTGTTTTTAACGCCAATGATAATCATTGAACATTAAATCTTGAAACCCAACCAGCTAATCTATTTCCAGGAGTTGAAAGAATATTCCATATAAGATATCTTATTCATCATGGGATAACTTCTTTTTGCTTCTTTTCTTCTTTCTTGTATATTAGTGAACCATCTTTGGATCTTATTTCCAAAATAGGATTTATTTCAGCTGGCTGATTAACTGAAAGATGAGAATATGCGTTTGCTAAATCTAACATTGTAATTTCTGCAGCTCACAAAGCTAATGTATAGCCATATTCTACAGAATCTTGAACACCAACCAATCATAAATCTCTCAAAAATGGTTTTGCTACTGTTTCTCATCATAAAGCAAGAATCATTTTGGTTGCAGGAATATTTCTGCTATGAGCCAATGCTAATCTGAGTGGCAATAATCATGAGAACTTTCCATCAGCATTATTTGGTTGGTCTTGTCATATTCTAAACGGAATATCGAACATTGGTGTATCCAAGGTCAAAGGCAATAATTGGAATCAAAGAGCATATATAAAAGGCTTGATTGTTGATCCAGATTGTCTTGGTCTCCTTACCATATCATTTTGTCATTGAATTTTTTCATCGAAATAATTTATTGAACCAACATAAGCCAATACATCACCATTTGTAGAATCCAAATACACCATTGAGGAATTGTTTGCTCAGTTTTCTTGCAAAATAGATAGATTCCCAGCCAAAGACTGTTCTGCTATAGCTTGTTGTTCTAAATCTAAGGTTGTTTTTACTATAATACCTCATTTAAATAAAGTATCTTTGTCATATTTTTTTTCTAACTCCTCGATAACTCGGTGAACAAAATGAGGCGCCAACATTTCTACTTTATTTTTGCGCAATTCATACGTAATTGATTGTAAAAATGCTTGTTTTAATTCATTTTGAGTAATATATCAGTCATCATACATTCTCATAAGAGCAAAATCCTTTCTTCCTATCGTATATTTTACTGTATATGTATTTTCTCATTCTGATATCACAAAAGAAGAAAGTGATTCTAATGCTTTTGTAAATCAACCGTCTTTTGATATTTCTGTTGTTTCTAATAATTTAGTTAATTTTGACAAGATTTGTTCTAAAAGTCATCCTGTTAGTTGCACTTGAGTCAAATTTTGGTTAGTAACAGTCAATACTCCTATCACTCTTTCTTTATTTCTATATGGATTGTAAATGGTAGGACTTTTAGGAATTGAAGCCAATATAGAAGATTCTAAAACATTTAAATCTTTTGCTGATTTACTAAAATATGTTTTAGATGCGGCTTCTACACCAAATGCATTATTTCAAAAGGAAATATAATTCAGATACAATTCTAGCACTTTGTTTTTCATTTCTTTGTGAAGCTCTGCTTTACTGATTGATGGACTTTCTTTCTTTATTTCTTTTTCTATAACACCATTTAATTTTGTTGTTAACAAAATTTCTCTCAGTTTTCTAATCACCTTTTCTTGAAAAGACTCTCTTTTAAAATCTTTATTTAATAAAAGATTTTTTAATAATTGCTGAGAGATTGTTGATGCTCATTGCATACCTGCTCATGGGCGTAAAACATTATTTATTCATGCTCTAAGTATTCACATCGGATCAAGACCACTATGCTCTCGATAACGTTGATCTTCCATAGCAATTATTGCATTTATCATATTTTGAGATATTCAAGAAAATGGTACATACTCTCTATTTTCTTCAAAAAGTTTATAAAGATCTTTACCATTTCTATCCTGAATGGTTGTGGATTCTGAAAAAATCATACTATTTATCTCAGAAATATCTGGCAATCCCAAAACCACGTTTTTTGTAAACCAAAATATAAAGATGAGTAATAATCATCAAAAAAACAGCATTACAACCTTTTTCCAGTTTTTAAAAATGTTGTTTTTACTCGATACATGAGAAGAAAATCATTTGGAAGAAAATCTCACCTCTCAATAACTTTTTGGGTAGTTTTGTTTAACTGTTTGCATATTATTATTTACATCTAAAATAGCATACTTTTTATATGCGCCGTTTACTGTACAAAAAAACAGCTGATTTTCAAGAGAAGAATATTTTTATAAAAAGAAAAGCCTGAGTATAAACTCAGACCCGTCTTTATATATTATTTTGCTGTAATATAACATTTGATATTAGGATTATCTATATCATCTATACGATCAGTTACTACGAATTTTTGTCAATAATTCATTTCTCTAATAATAAATGTATCATCTTCTTTATTAACCTCTCTAACTTTTCCTACGTGTCAGTATTGAACTGCACCAGGTCATCATCTGTGGTAAACTATTACTGATCACACAATAGGTGTTACAGGATTTTTACTAGAATTCCAAATTACTTTAAAGCCAGCTTTTTGTGCATTAGAACATCGTTCTGTAGCATTTCATCCAAAATCTCTTTTCTGTTCTTTTTCACTTGTATATGGGAATATTTCCGGAGATATAATAGCCGCATACCAAGTACAATATCATGCATAAAATCAGTTCTTTATATCTGCTTTATATACCCATTTAGAAATAATTCTTGATTTTTTCGATGAGGATACAGCACCTACTGCATTAACATTGTTTGTTCTATTGCTTGAAATCGAAGACTGTGGTTTATTAATAACTGGTTTGTAAGAAACTTTTGGTTTTATAACAACAACCGGTTTTGGTCTTTCTAATAATCAATTATCATAAGCAACTTCATTTGTTATATTTATAAACACATCTTGTCATTGATATAACATTTCCGACTCATCTTGAATATAGTTTAGAGACATAAATTCATCTATATTCAGACTGTATTTGTTGGTAAATATTTTTACATTAATTGTTTCTGGTATTGTATATAGGAATCACACATCTTCGTTGGCTATAATAATTTTTTGTCCTGGTTTAATTGGTGAATTTCCTAATTTATTTACTTTTTGTATTTTAGATACTGTTGTACCAAAATTACTTGCGATTTTTCATAGC
>CAZZEA010000068.1:4247-4750 GCA_964652925.1 uncultured Candidatus Peribacteria bacterium
GGAGAACTCCAACGTCAGATTCATCACTTTCATCTATAAAAATCATGTCTATATTAATATCTGGTGTTGTTCATTCATCATATCAAACAAAACTAGAACTAACAACAATTTGTTGGTCTGCTTTTGGAAATAGGTCTGGTGACGCTATTACAAAGGTAAACAAAAATATAAAACCTAATGATAATAAAAATTTAAACGTAGGAACTTTTTTACTTGTCATAAGAAGTTTTTATATAAATGGCGGAGAGAGTGGGATTCGAACCCACGGTCCAGTTGCCCGGACAACAGTTTTCAAGACTGTCGCGTTCAACCGCTCTGCCATCTCTCCGCAGCGATATCGATTTAACCAGTTGGAACCTATATACATAGATCCGGTTGAACTACTTACAAATATATACTATATGTTTTTTATATTGATTTTCAAGGAGAAAATATTATAACGACTAATGACTAGGTTGGAATACACTTTACAAACTAAATCATATATCCAATGAAAAAATGTA
>CAZZEA010000069.1:0-4655 GCA_964652925.1 uncultured Candidatus Peribacteria bacterium
TAAACCCATTGTTAAAAAAATCCAGATTTATTGTATTTATATTGAGAATTTTATCAAGCCCCAGAACTATAATCGTGAGCAAAAAATAAAGAACGACTAAAATAGATAGTTTTGCGTTAAAAAGAAGGTATAGTTTTTTATTTAAAAGATTGGTTAAGAACTTGGCTAAAATTCCTATTGCTAGAAAAAACAAGCTAAGTTTTATGTTGAGAATAGCCATAGCAACTCCAAAAAGTAGTGGACTGTAGACTCCAAAAATAGAGAATCAGATTACTTGTCTGAAGATACTTATTATTAATGTTGCTATACATAATATAAGAAGTATACCAATTAAATCTACAGGAAATCAATTGTAAATTAAATTATCAATTAAATAAGAAACAAGAATGTATTTGGGGGTTTCCTGAAATAATAAAGAAAAAGTAGTAATAGACGAATCTTCTTTTAAATTTTTATTGAATGATAGTTTTGAAACTACTCCAAAAAAATCTTTATCGTTTATTGTTTGAATTTTTTCAACTCCTATAATATTCATGTATTTTGCCAAAACTCTCTTGAGAAAATGTTTGTTGAGATCCGTGATAAGGTAAATATCTTTTTTATTGAGATTGAGGTTTTCTGTCTTGTTGATATTCCCTAAAACTTGAAATAAACTATCAAAATTATTGGTATTGATAATTATTGTTGAGCTATTTTTGATAAAAGGAATATTTTCTGATATTTGTCAAAAAAGTTCATCTTCTCAGAATATCTTTTTTTCCTTGATAATAACTTTTTTGAAAAGTGTATCGTATTTTTGAAAATTTTCATCAAATTCTGGTTGTAAATCGTTGCTGTCTTTCCCTAGATAGAGGATTATGTTATTGTGAATATTGATTTTTTTTGTAATTTTATTGTAGCAATTTTCGTTGTCGACACTTTCTACTTGTAATGTATAATTACCTAATTCTGTAGGCGTAAAAGAGAAAAAATCAGCATTTGTTCTTTGTATTGTCCTATTGTTTTTGCTTAGGGTGAAATTGATAGATTTGAAGGAGATTGGACCAAGATATTTGTCTTTTCCTCGGATCATACTGTATTCTGCGGTTTGGCCCTTCTTGATATCGCTTAGTCATTTGATATCATACGTTCTGTTTTCACATCAAGGAGAATTATGAGTTTGTTCTTGTGCAAAAAGAGGAAAGCTTATGATTCCGAGAAGTCAGATTATAATTATGTATAGTTTTTTCATGTCAAAAAAAGAGCCAGATAAATCGCCTCGTATTTAAGTGATTTGGGAAGTGGAGTCAAGGGGAATTTGTTATGCGTTTTTGTTTTTATTTTTATGAAGATTTATTAATGTATCACAAATTTTAGGAGCTAAATTTACTCTTCATCTTCAAAAATTACAAACAACATTTATTTCAGAAATTTTGTATCAGTTTTTATGTGGTATTAAATCTGCTCAATAATATATGAGATCTGGAAATATTTCATTTATTTTATCTATTGTTTCTTGTATTTTTGGTGGTATTTCTGTTTGCATTTCAAAATATCCTCATTTTGCTAGATTTGATTTTAGAGAGCTTTTGTTTTCTCTTTTCATTACTCATATTATTTCTTTATTTACTACAGTTACTCTATAATCTATTCATCGTCATGGTCATACAAATTCTTGTATTAGAATGCTGTTATTATATTTCAGATAGTCTTTTTTGATAGATTTTGTAAAATTTTTTAATTCTGATTCATTTTTTGCTATCAGAACTCAATCTCAGTTTCATCAGATAGATGTTTTTATTACTATTGGAAATTCTGTGTATTTTTCTTTAATTTTTTTTAAAAAAGATGATTTATTTGAAAATTTTATTACCTCTGTTCTTGGATATAAATCTCAATATGGACTATTTTTGAATGTTAAATATTGTTCATGTTTCATAAAGTAACGATAATTTTCTGATGAAACAATTGATATTCATCATTGGTTTTCTATTGTTTTTATTAATTCAATAGCACAATTAAATCAATTTATGTATAAAAAATCTATTTTCTTTCAGTCTATTTGTTTATCATGACTGTATATTTGGTTGTTTTTTATTTTTATTTCATCTTTCCTATATATGTATATATCACATCATCTTTTATAAAATTCGTTAATTATTTCTATTGATTTATCAGGTAGCTTTCCTTTGTTGTTTATTATTAGTAAAATCATTGTTTAGTGTTAGTTATTATTTAAATTTGATAATATTTTATTTATTGTTTTTTCGGTTTCATCATTTACAATTATACATATTATATCCTTTTTTCAGCTTTTTTTAATAATCTTTGGCAATTCTTTTTCAATATTTAGTGATAAATGAAGTTTTTTGTTGTGAATTGATAATCATTTCTTAAATCAATTTAAAAAATGTTTTTTATAGTCTAAATCTTCAAATATTTTATAATTTTTTGTGGTGTATATATATATATCATCGAAATATGTTCATATAGAATTTCATATTTCATTTGATCTAATGCCATATCGTTCATTTCATCATTTCTTCATATCTTTGATGAAAATTATCTTTTTTCAGCTGTATAGTTTGTTTGCTAAATTTCATAGGTTTTTTAAAGATGACTCTTCATGAGCGTAGTCTATTATGTAATTAGTATTTAAAATTTTTGATAAAATTAATCTTTGTCAATTTTTATTTGGAGTAAATTTATTTATGATTTTTATGATTTTCTCTTTTTTTTCTAAAAAAACTTTTTCTCATATGAATGATAATATTGATCAGATTACTCAAGCAATGTTGTATAAATTTGGTTCAAATCATATGCCAAAACATATATAACAATCTTTTGTATTATAGGAAAGTATTTTGTTTCATTCTTTATAAATATCCAATAAATGTCAATTTATATGGATGAAATAGTATGTTTTTTTTTTCTTTTTTCAGAATCAAATTAAATTATATTTATTTTTTCTTTTTTTTACTTCCTTAAGGACTAATTTATCGTCGGAGTTGAATATTATAAATCAATTTTCTTCTATATTATCTAGAAGAAATTTTCATTTTGCTTTTGCTATGTCTTCAACTTTTTGTAAATAATCTCTTCATAAATGGTCTGCATATATGTTTGTAAATAATGCTATTCTATGTTTGCTATATCATAATCAACTTTTGTAGCATCATATACTTTCCTCAAAAATAGCTATATTTTTATTTCAATAAGAATATTTTAGAAATCTTCCTGGCGCTCTTGTGCAACTTAGTCAATAAATTTCTTTAGATTTCTTTTTGTCTATTAATATTTTATTGTTTTTGTATACTCATTGTGTATCAGTTCTTAATGTCTTATATCACAATCACGATAGAATCTTATCCATTAATCTTGCAGATGATGTTTTCCCTTTTGTTCCCGTTATTGCTATAATTGGTATCATATTTTGAGTGTGTAATTAAAATAGTCATAAAAAATATTTTGCACATAACTTTTTTCGATCAGATGTTTTTTTAAAATTATTTATTATGTTTTTATATCAAATTTCATATGTTAATTCTTTTGGATAAAGGTATTTATTTTGAGCATAATGAAAAAACTTATAAAATCTATTATAAAAATATTTTACTTTGTTTTTTTTGCAAAAATTTTCTTTGATTAGAGTTTTTTCTATTATTTTATAGTTTTTGTTTTCATCATTAGAACATTTGTTATTGATTTTGTAATAAAGTATGGAATAGATTGGTCTAAATAGTGCTTTTTTTTGAATTTTATTAGATTTTTCTATTATTGTATAGTACAAATTATAAGCAACAAAGTTAGCAAATCATTCATTAAATAAAGTTCTTTTGTACATAGATTTTTTTTTATAGAAACAATTATTTATTACATGCGTTAGTTCGTGTAAAAGTGTTGTTTGTAATTTATTTCAAATGGTAATAATATTTCAACTCACAAATCAATTTATTCATTGTTTAAATATTATTTTTATTGGTTCTTCTCTGAATTTATTTCTTAATAACACTTCCTCTTTCTTATATCAAGATTCAATTAATATTTGATAAACAAAATCAAGAAATCTATCAACTGTTTCATTTGCATTTACATATTCAATAGATCTTAGTTTTTTATACTCTTTTTTACTAAAATTTTTTATGGAAAAATTTTCTATATGATCATGAAAATTAAATCAATATACTTTGTTAAATATATTCATTGTTTTTTTTGCGTTGTTTTTGTCGAATGCTGTTTTTTTCTTTAAATATTTAAAATTTATTTCTACATCGTATGCATACAATAATATTTTTCTACATTCTGGTCAATCAAAAAAAATATTGTTTTCTTTCTTTCAAAGTTCATACTTTAATTCATTGTGTTCTATTGTTTCATTTAATTTATATACAATTTCGTTTATTTTTTGTTCTAATTCTGCTTCATAATTTATTATTCAATATCTGTATCAGATAAAAAGCAAATAATTTTTTAAAATTATTTTATCTCACAACTGTTTATATAAATAGTTTATTCAGATCATTATTTATTTAATATACTGAAGTAATTGTTGCGTAGAAATTCAACATCTTCTATAAAGTTATTGTAATTCTTGTTTTTTAATATAATTGATTATATTTTGGTAAATCATTCTGACACAGATCATATTTTTTCTCAATCTTTTATTACTCAATAGT
>CAZZEA010000070.1:0-4642 GCA_964652925.1 uncultured Candidatus Peribacteria bacterium
TATTGAAAAAACTTACTATTTTTGGATTTTTTGAAAGGCTTTTTGTTTGTGTCTCTACATCGACAAAAGATAATCCTATAGTTACTACTCCTTTTGCAAAAACGTCGATAAAATTTGCTCTACGAACCATAATAGTAAACATTTCTTTTTGATTTGTTTCATTTGCAATGAAATATGTTACACAACCGCGAATTTCTCCAGCAGCTTCTTCTGGTAATTTTAAAACTCCAGTAAAAAATGCTTGTCCTCTTGCAGGTACTTTTACAATATTATTTTCAATATCTTTTAAACTCATATATTGTCAAAAATTCTGGTTTTCTCATTCGTTTTTACATGCTTTTTTTTGGTCAGCATCGTTTGTTATTGTCCCATCTACAAAACTTATACTTATATTTGTGTCTTCATATGCTCCATTGATAAGCGTCATACAGATTTCTTTTTCTTCTTGTCCACTTGTTGTAAGTGAAATAGTTTTTTCTAGTGTTTCGGTATTACAAAATCTAAGCGCTACATCTCAAATACTAGCTCCATACGTGCTACTTATAGCGATTGTTCCTAAGAAAAAAAGTGATGCTAAAATTTTTTTCATCTTTTTGTTTCTAAAAAATAAAATTTATTAGGTTTAGTATATAGAAAAATCCTTTTTATATGCAACTAATTTTCATAAAGAGTATACGTCAATGTTGCATGATAATCATCAATGCGAATATATGCAGGAATATCAAATCTTAATCGTGGTTTGTTTCAATATTTTCATTTGATGCTAAAGTTACTTGCGGTGTCTCTTTTGATATAAGTAATTGGTTCTCAAATTGATTGATAATTATTTAGATTGCTATTTATTTCTACACGAGGATTTGTTGTTCCTGATAGAAGTGTAATTCATGTTCCTTTCATTGCAATCGTACTTTTACTGATGCTTTGATATTGTCCTGATAGATCTGAAATAGAAATCGTTGTATAGTATCAACTGTTTGCTCAGATAGGATCTTCTACTCGAAAATAATCAGAAAACTCTTGTTCTACAATTTGGAGATCGTTAGTTGCTTGTATATTCGCATTTATCATGGCTGGTCATCAAATGTTTACTGGTTCTTTACAGATCCAATCTACTGTAGCTGTGGCTTGACCTGTATTAAATCCATCATCTCTAAATGTAAATGTGAATGTGTTGTTTTCGGTAAATATATATGTATTTGATCATCAGTTATTGGTGATAGTAATATTTTCTGAATATCCAGTCAATGTTGCAATTACATCTCCATTGTAGCATGTTCCTGATCCTGGTGAGTATTCTACGTAAGCTGTTGGAGGTATGGTATCTACAAATGCTGCATACAGGTTGTATACTTGACCAGAAGTTAATGTTTTGTTGTAAATGCGGACGTCATCCATTAGTCCTTTGTAGAAGGTATTTGTTTGGTTTGCACTACGTCTGGCAAGGGTGATATTGTTGATAGGGTTGTATGTCCCTGCATCAATAGAAGAGTTACTGATTTTTGCGGTTCCGTCGATGTATACGGTGGCTTTCTTTTTGCCAGCAACTTCTCCGTCATCATCGATTGTTAATGTATAGAGATGTCGTTCGTTGTTGATAAGTGTTGGATAAAGTGTTCCATTCAGATTTAATATTGTTTGTTGTCCATTGATAAATGTCTTGAGTGTCTGATCACTATTATTTAAAAGTACATTTATAGAATTTACTGCACCGCTATCTCCGTGACTATAAAGATACATATTATCTCCCGTGCTGTTGGTTTTGAATCGAAAAGAAACGGTTAAATCTGGACCGTGATCAAAGTCTACAATACTTACTTCATCATTAACTCCATCAAATTGGAACGCTTTTCCATCAACTCCGGTTTGATTCATAAGCACTCATCATAGTAAGATTCCATAATTATTGTTTAATGAACTATCAAAGGTTGTACTTCCTGATGGCTCTTCAAATTTTAACCATGACCAAGCAGCTGGTAACCAAGTAGTTTGTGTTGTTTGAATGTCAGATATTTCACTTTCTCCAGCACTATTTATTGCTTGGATTTTATAATAATATCGAGTTTCTTTTGCTAGTCCTGTTAGATTTTCTTTGGTGTCAGTAATAACTTTTCCACTGTATCCAGGAATTGTTGTGGTAAATGAAGCCCCAGTTGATACTCGTAGTTTGTAACTTGTTGCTCCTGTTTTGGTTTCTCGATTTATTCTAAATCTATCGTTGTCTATGTAGGTAGCTGGTTTTAGTATTGGTTTTCCAGGAAGTGTTAAAAATCCTGATTGGAAGGTATATTTTGATCCATAACTATTGGTTGCAAATCCTTTGAAATAAATCCATGTTCCTGATGGAAGCCCTGTCAATACCAAAGAAAAATCTCCTATAGTATCTCGATTTCCTGTTTCACTTATTTTTGTTCCCATTCCATCGTTGAAATCATTTGTTAAACTTCGATAAAATCATCTTTCTGTGATGGTTGCACTTCCTGTAGAGGTAATTGTTGCTGTAGCTAATGCACTATTTTTTGTAATATTTATTGCTGTGTTTCCTGTTATCATTGGAACTACTTGGGTATTGAGTGTTGTAAATTTCCAATTTCCTGATCCTACAAAACCGGTAAAACTATTTCCCGCAATATCTCTAAATGCTCCACTTTGGATTTCTACATAATATCCAGTAAAGTTTTCGAAAGTTGTTCCGTGAGCAATAGTTATTATATTGTTGTTTATTGTTATGTTAGAACTTCCTGCATCAATAGTTTCAAAAATACTGTTATCATTTAGTCTTTTGATGGTGATGTTGTATCCGGTGTATTTTTTTATATTTTCATTGAAATTTATAATCAGATTGTTGTAAAGTCCTACATTTGTTTCGTTGTTGTATGGGCTTAGTGATGATATTTCTGGACGATCAGTATCTACTGCATAAGTAACTGTCATCATTGGTCTTTCTCCAACAGTTGCGTATTCTTTTGAACGGATACATAACCAATAATCGTTACTATCTCCCATCATCATTCCATGATTCGTTTCCGGATTATCTATCCAATTTTGTACCATAGAAATTCCATAGCTATTGAAATTAAATTCTTGTGTGATGTTGCTTGTGATTGTTCCTGTAAATGCTGGATTAGTTACCATATTGGTTGCTGCATAATCTACTCCATTTACCATACCGATATTTCCATTATACCAAGATTCTTGTTCTCGTTTGCGCATTTTGTAGTTAACTTCTCCAGCTGATGCTTTGGTATTTGATTTGGTTCCTTCTATCCATCCTGGATTATTGATAATTGGTCTCAAGCTAAATGACATACCTTCAGTCTGATTACTAATATAATATCTGCTTAATCTAAGTTTTGCTGAGGTGATTTTTGATCCTGTTGGTACACTCGATGGGTCAAACTTAAATAATATTTTTGATCAGAAATCAGAGGTACAAAGATATTGCATTGTACCAAAGTTATATTCTTGACAGACTCCGTCACCACAACCATTCGCTATATCTGTATCGGCATCAATCATGGTATCTGCACTTGGATAGAGTGGTAGTCCCACATAAGGATCCAAGAAATTTATTCTAATACCTGTAATGGTACTATTGATAATTTCGTTCTCTTGAGAATTGGTAAACGCTCAATTTCAAAATCTGATTTCAATATTGTTGATATCATTGATATTTGCATGGCTCGTTGCTGTTCATGATAATCCTACTATCAAAGTTTGTGTTCCACTAAGGTAGTAATTTGGAGTAAGTCCTGTTGGTAATCCAGACATAGTGATACTTCCGTTGGTTGGTGCATTGCTATTGAAGGTATCGCCACTTAGTTGGAAGCTAATAGTGTTTTGTATTGCTCCGTTGTTGAGTATCTCATCTTCGTAGAAAATCAGATTTGTTCCTGTGAGAGATCATTTTTTGATCCAATCTACATTGGAAATAATTTCGTAGGTAAGTCCTGTTGTATTTTGAATTTTATAAATAAATTGTCCATTTCCTGTAAATGTATAGTTTGCTGATCAATTATTGTTTGTAATAAAATAATTATTTCAATATCCTGTGAGTGTGGCGATTACGTTTCCAAAAGTTTGGGTGTTTGGAGTATAGATAAAATTCCACAAAGGATTTACGATTAATCCGTTGGTATATGTTGTTGTTCCTGTTCTTCCATAGATATTTGTATAATTCAAAGTTACGTTGTAGGTCCCTCCTGGTATGCTAGGATTGATAATATTTGTTTTTCGAATTCCGTTTTGATAGTTTGTTGAAGTATAGGTATTTCAATTCAAAACCATGTTTATATTCATATATGGATCTGGAGTAGCTCAATCAAGAACTGGAGTTGATGAATATATTGTTTTTGGTATGAAACTAGGTTTTTTCATATATAAATTTTGGATATCTCCAGAAGTTAATACTTTGTTGTAGACACGAACTTCATCAATTGATCCAGAAAAATAGTTGGTAGCAGTTCCTGCATATTTACCAATGGTTCGATGTTGAGGGGCTGTTCTATCTAAAGTTACACTATTGGTACTTGTTGCTCCTTGAACACCATTTACATAAATTGTTCTGTTTGTTGCAGAGGCAAAAATTCCTACCACATGATATCGTTGTCCAGCTTGTGCTGTAATTGTCCCATTTGCTGTTCTT
>CAZZEA010000071.1:0-4639 GCA_964652925.1 uncultured Candidatus Peribacteria bacterium
TTTGTATATAAGGATTTGTTATTGGATTACTAGGGATTTTTATTTTCTTCAAAAATCAGCGGGAATTTCACCTCGTTGGTCAGTGTGTCGCTTGAGGATTTTTGTGGAGTAATTCTTTTGATGGAGTCGTTCCTCTGCTTGGTGTACGGCTTCAAAAATCCTCTCTGTTCATGGAAGTTTCTCTAACTTTGTTTTACATTTCTTTTGTGAAATCCAATTGATAGCGTGTTTGGAATCTGAATAAAGATATTGGTCAGAATTATTTTTGTGTAAATATTGTAAACCATGTACCAATGCTAAAAATTCTCAAATGTTATTAGTTCCCAATGGAAATTTTTTGTGAAAAAGTATTTTCCCTGTAATTAAATCAATTCACTGATATTCTATTTCACCAGGGTTTCCGCTACAAGCAGCATCAACAGCAATACTATTTTTTTCGAAAAGAAAATCTCCTGTTTTCCAGTCTTTTTTTTCTTTGGTTTCGTAGTAGTCGGTATATGGCTTTTTGAAAGCTATTTCAGCTTCTTCTTTAGTTTTGAAAGATTTGTATTTAGCTCATGAAAAACCTTCAACATTCGGTTTACAATCATCTCGTGAATTATATATTCATGGCTTTTTGCCTTCTCGTACAACGTAATATTTTATCATTCTTTTTATAAGAACTAAAACGTTTATTGTTGTACATTTACTGATTGTATTATCAAGAAAATATTACATAGATGAAACTTTTTTCTCTTCTGTTTTTGGACGAAATTCAATAATTTTAGTTTCTTGGTCGCTTATTATTTTTGAAATAGTATCATAAATTTTTTTTCGGTTGATATTTTGTTTTGTTTTTTCTTCTGTATGTATATTTGCATCAATATTTCAGTTGATTTGTTCTATGATATCTTTTGAATTTCCTTTGAACGATCTAGCAAAACCAAGTTTTGATTTGTTATGATTCGTACCTATTTCCATTTGTATTATTATTTCATTATTTCTTCGGTTGGGAGTTATATTAGTGATTTTTGTTTTTTTCTGCTCATGAGATTTTTTCGTTGTGTAAAGGACTTCTTAGTTTAGTAATTCATAAAGCTCATCCATTGTTTTTATATTTGGCTTTTGAAATGGTTTTTTCTGTTGCATTCGTAATCTTTGAAAAACTTTTTCTATGGCTTTTAATTGATTTTTCTTGCTTTCCGCATCTTTAATTTCTTCTTTTTTCAAAAATTCATTTTCTTTTAATTCTGGATATTCTTTCTTTAGGCCTTGTATCCCTGATGTAATATTATTTGTATATTTGCTAGCATCTCATCGTATTTTTTGAATGTTTTTTAAAATTTCTTCTTCTGATTTTTGAGAACTATTTTCTATAAAAATAAAAATGTTTTCTATATAAGACTCTGCATCTTTAATTTCTTTTTCTAGTTTTTTTGTCTTGATAAGTTTTATATCAGTAAGAGATCTGTCTTGTTCTAATTTCTTTGGTTTAGAAAAAGAATCTATTATAACATCAACAACTTTTTTCATTATTGTTTGGAGTGATGATCTTTTTTCTGTTTGTAGTATGTGGAGTGATGATTTACTTACATCTATTTTTATGTATTACAAAAATAAATGAACATTTTTTTCATATACTTTTGTTTTTGTTATATTCTTTATAATTAATTCTTTTTAAATGTCAATTATTCTTTAATTTGTTTTTGCATATTGACTAGTTCTTCAAAATTAGCTTGTTCACCCACTTCAGTTGTGAGATATCCTGGATATTTATTGAAAAATACTTTTTCTCCTCAAATGTTCTGTTGCCATTCTCATTCTATTCCATGCATTGGGTATAATTTAATGTGGAGATGGTTTACTCACATACCTTCTATAATCATACCTACTCTTTGTACTTTGAGTTTTTCTTTTAATAATTGAATCACTTGATCTGTTGCCAAAATAACATCTTTGTATAATTCTTTATTGTGAATTGAAAATAAATCTGAATCATAATGTTGTTTTGATATTACTAATGTTTGTCCTTTGCAGTTTGGAAAAATATCCAAAATTGCTATAAATTTATCATTTTCCCATATTTTGTAAGACGGTATTTCTCATGAATTAATTTTGCAAAATATGCACATCTTTTGATTTGTAATATTGTAAAAGTTATCTCACAATAAAAAATAAATAAAATTCATCTATCATCAAGGCAGTATTTGTTAATTAGTCGAAAGTCACGAAGTCTTTGTATTGCTGCTTTTTGGCTACAGATGATGTTGATTTAGTGATGATTTCCCTCTTTTATTTATTCTTTTTATTGTTCGATTTACTGAATCTAAAAGCTAACTACTTTTTATAATATATGCTATTTATTAAAAAAATCAACAAAAAAAGACTGTAGGTACAATAACGCTACAGTCTCATTAAATTTTTGATATCTTTTGGTGATATCAGATGTTGATATACTTACTTAATCCTTTTTGTGTGGATTACCGTACAGATAGCAAAATTTTATGAAAGATATGTATTGCAAGCGATGGCTATCTCACTCGTGGAGATAAATCAGATTTTGATTAGTATACCTAATACATAACTATGAAATATTACTAGAGAAATAAATTGTTTATGCCACTATCTAAGGAGTAAAGATGATTTTGGATTTTGTTTTTGTTTTTGGTGGCCAATTTATTTTAAAGCAACATCAGGAAATTAGTATCATTTAAATAATATTCTGATATCCTTACATTCATTCTTTCGTATAAATTATAGCGAGGATTTTTTTAAATGCAAATTTTTGAGAAGTTTTTTTTATTGATCTTGAAACTTTGGTCGAGTTTCATATATTCAAGGCAATATTTACATAATAATATTTATTCGTTGATGGAAAAATCATTGGACACGATTGTTGCTTGGGCAAAAAGAAGAGGGTTTGCATATCCTGGATCTGATATTTATGGTGGATTGGCAAATGCTTGGGATCTGGGACCTTATGGGACAGAAATCAAAAGAAATATCGAAAATATACGATGGAAATATTTTGTCCAAGAAAGAGATGATGTGATAGGACTTGATAGTCAGATTTTGATGAATCCAAAAGTATGGGAAGCTAGTGGTCATGTATGATGATTCTCTGATCCTTTGGTAGATTGTAAGAAGTGTAAATCTAGAGAAAGAGCTGATAAGTTAATTGAAGATTATATTCATACTAAAAAAATTACCTTAGATGATGTAAAAACTAAATTATGAGTAGATAACCTTACTCCTGAATCTCGGACCTTCGAACAACAAACAAAATTTTTGAATGAATATAAAGTTAAATGTCCAAAATGTTGATCTTGTGATCGAACAGAACCAAAAAAATTCAACCTTATGTTCAAAACGCAACAAGGTATTGTAGAAGGAGAAGGGACCGATATTTACCTCAGACCAGAAACTGCACAAGGGATTTTCGTAAACTTTAGAAATATTCTGGATACAACGAGATCAAGAATTCCTTTTGGAATTGCTCAGATTGGTAAATCATTTAGAAATGAAATTACTCCAGGAAACTTTATGTTTAGAGTGAGAGAATTTATGCAAATGGAAATCGAATATTTTGTAGAAAATGATGAAAAAGTAGGATTAGAAGTATTTGAAATGTGGAAAGCGATGAGTAAAAAACGATGGAAAGAAGAAATAGGAATCAAAGAAGAGAATATGAGATTTAGAGACCATGATAAAGATGAATTAAGTTTCTATAGTAAAGGAACTTGTGATGTAGAATATCTTTTTCCACGAGGATGGTGAGAGTTGCAAGGTATTGCATATAGAACTGATTATGACTTGAAACAACATATGCAGCATTCTGGTAGAGATATGCAATATAATGATCCGTATACAGGAAAAAGATATGTTCCTCATTGTGTAGAACCAAGTTGGTGATTAACAAGAGCTATTTTGACCGCATTGATCGATGCGTATGATGAAGAAAAATATACTGATGGAAACGGAGCGGAACAAACAAGAATAGTTGCTAGATTTCACAAGAATGTTGCTCCTGTAAAATTTGCAATTATTCCTTTAGTAAAAAAAGATGAAAAAATAGTTTGATTTGCTGAAGATTTATATAAAAAATTAAGTAAACAGTATATGTGTGAATTTGATGATAGTGGAAATATCGGGAAATGTTATCGTAGACAAGATGAGATCGGAACACCATATTGTATTACTATCGATCATCAAACCGTGCAAGATGGAACGGTAACTATTAGAGATAGAGATACAATGCAACAAAAAAGAATTAAACCAGAAGAAATCTTATTATAATAAGTTTTATGTTTTACATTCTAAGTGTTACATTTACTTGGAATGATAGTATTAAAAATCTACCATTTATCATATAACATTAATTAAAGATGGATCCTATGCAACCAAATCAACCTATTCAACCAGAGCAAAATCAAACTCCAGCGTCAGTTCCGTTGACACCGTCGAATGATCCTACATCTTTGGAATCTTTTATTAGACAATCTTCTGCGGAACAAGCATGAATTCCAGCACAGCCACTTTTTCAAGGTAATAGTTCACAACCACAAGTTGTAGAAAAAATTGTTTATAAAAAACAAAAAGTCCATGGTTTTTTTAGAACTTTGACTATTTTAGCATTGGTCGTAGTTGGTTTTTTGATGCT
>CAZZEA010000072.1:0-4571 GCA_964652925.1 uncultured Candidatus Peribacteria bacterium
AATCAATTTTGGAATTGTATTTGGAAAAGTTGGATTGAAATTTAAAAAAATATTGTTATAATTACGTAGTAAATGTCCCTTTGTTGGGATCCCCCCTGCTTTGGCAGGGCTACAACTACAAATCTGAGAAATAGTACTTGCTCAGATTTTTTTTAATTATTTTATATTCTTCTGTACTAATTTCTCAAATTTTTTCTATAAATCTTTTCTTATCTACGGTTCTTAACTGCGAAAGTATTAACCAAGATTTTTTTCATTTAAAAGATCTGAGTTTATAGTGATAAATATTATTTTTCTCTTTTGTTGTCATTGGGATCACAAGAAAAATGTTACCTATTTTTTTATAACCAAAACTGCTCTTTTAAACTCTGTTTTTCAATTTTGTTCATATCAAACATTAATGCCTAATTTAATATACCAAACATCCCTATAATTAATATAAAAATCCTTTATTTTTCATGTTGATCAATATTCGTTAATATGTTTCTTTTCTTGATTCCAAGTACCAAATAAAGAAAAATTATTTTTCATATAAAATAATAAAATATAAAACATTTTTGCGTTTTTAAATATAGATCGTCATCAATATTTCTATATTATGGTCTAAAGTTGGAACGGTTTGGAAGATATTTTAAATGTTGGATAGATTGGCGTAATGGAGCGTGTTTTTGTGAAAAACAGAGCTATTGAAAAATTCTAACGATATTGCTGTTGGAAATCAGAATTGTTTGTTTGAAAACTGAAAATATAAATAAACGTTTATATATTGTTTTGGGTAAATTTTGAGGGTTTTTGGGTGTGTTTTATAAAAATTTACTATTTTTTTGTAATTTCGACACTTAGGGTGTTTAAAATATCGTCATAGGGAGATGTCCTATTGGTGTCCAAACTATCCTTGGGCTTGTCGGAAGCTGTCTTGTCTGTTTCGTATTGTGTCAATATTCTAATGACGAGTATCATCATAATCAATGATCATGAAAACAACAAAAATTTGATCCGTGGACCATCGGCGATGATTGTGGGTCAATATTGATCGATTTTTGCTGCTATGATGTAATTTCGCTCCACGAGAAAGTCGACAATCGGTATATAATAAGTTTGTAGTCGAGAAGGCAAAAAACCTCCGATAAATCATCAAATCATAATAAACGGCACCAAAGGTAGTACAAACATATTTCCTATCACTCAGCCGATATTTATTTGACCCATAAAGAAGATGATAACTGGGAAAATACCCAGTGTTGCTCATAGACTTGGTTTGAGATAATTGGATCGAATTCGATGAAATGGTTTAATTAATGGATTGCCGCGCTTACGCTCGCAATGACTTACTACAACTGATTCTATTTGACTTTTTTTCTTTGGTTCTCTCTTGAAAACATCGATAAAAATTATCCCCAAAACTGCTGAAAAGCTCAGTACATAACCTACATCGTAGACAAGAAAATAAGGATTATACATTAGCATTCAAACATGAACTAAGCCAAGCAATCTTCGTAAAGAAGTTCATCTTCCAACAAGCAATGCTACCAAAGAAAGTGATCCCATTAGGACGGCGCGAAGGACGCTTGAATCCATTCCGCAGATGATTCCATAGGAAAGGACGGCGAGGAGGATGAGGGTAATTCTGGCGTAAAACGGGACGAAAAAGAGGATCGCCGTCAGAAAAGTGACAAGCATAACTATATTTCCGCCACTAACCGCAACCAAATGTACAAGTCCAGAATCTATAAATAATTGATATTCTGATTTTGTAAATTTTGATTTATCTCAGATTAGCATACCCAAAACAAGTCACGCAGTCCTGTCATTGGTGTAAGTTTTATAGAGTTTTTGTTGGAGATGGTAACGAATTTTGGAAAATCATGTGATAGTTCCTGTGTCGATAAGAATCGAGTTGGTTTCGTACAACATATTGGTATATCACTTCATTTTTGATCGCTTTGGCACGTTGAAACCACTGTAAAAAATATTTTCTCGTGAAATTTGAGTGAGGGGTGGTGGAATTGTCGGCTGAAGCGAATTGCGTGCGACTAATCGAATTTGATTGCCAGGGATATAGGGTTTTGTAGAATAAAGTAGGTAGTCTTTGGTATCTGTCGTATAAAGATATTTTCCCGATCAGATTTTTTCGGAAATTGTTCCGGTTGAGAGATGGAAGGAATTTCGCGTTTTAGGGTGGATTGCTTCACGTTCGTTCGCAATAACTCAATCATATCTTCGTTGATAGACTTGTCGACTAAGTAAAGCTAGAAAACATGCTGAAGTTATAATAAGGAACGCTTTGTGATAACGTTTTTTCGCAAGAAGGAGTAAGCTTGGTCATCGCAATAAGAAAACAACAATAGGAAGATCCGTAATTGTAATTCCTGCAATAGTTAGTGAAAAAATTATCAAAAACAGCATTGAATATTATGTTAAGAATTGAAATATATTTGTTTTTTAACGACCTCGATCTTGTTATCTTTAAACTTCTCCCATATACTGTCTAATTAGTCAGCTTAGAGACGCGTAACTTTTGCCACAAAGCATTCCTCCTGCAAAAGCTGGATTTTGAGAAACTTCGGCAAGGCAAAAATTTGGGAGAGAAAATTGTTCCATAGTTTGTATATCTGGAAATTCGACATCCATTAGGATGAGGCCATCGAGGTTATCTTGGAAAAGGTCTATTTCCAGGACGAGTCATTCGTAAGGAACGTAATATCTTAGTTTGCGAATATATTTGTTGGGAAGCTGGGCAAGAGCGTCGTATTCCTGTTTATTTAAGTCTATAGTTTGTTCTTTTTGGACACAGCAATCTCCTTCCTGGACCAAGGTTTTTTTGGTGATTTCGTAGAGGTTTCCGCGTTTGCGAAGCCTGAGTTTTGGATGCTCTGATTCTACAGGGATATAATGATCAACTAGTTCTTTGTGTGGATAATTTTCCAAATTAAAAGGGATTGTCTTGAGCAGAAACGTCTTTTCAAATTCTAACATGGAAAGAAAATTAAAATATAAAAACATTTGAAATCTGAATTTTTTTGTTTATAATCAAATTAACTTAAGTGATTCATTTTAAATGAATGCGCTTTTCCGGGGCCCAAAAGGCCGTTTTTTTATTGATTGAAATTTTCTAATCTAAAACTTTTTGAGGGATTCTAAAGGGATCAACCTGATCTATGGCTTGTTGGAGAAGGCGGGCAACTTCTTGGCTATTTTGTTTTTTGATGGCATCAAATAAAGAAATTTTATTTTCACTAGAAGGATATGGAGAAACTAGGCCGTCAGGACTGACAAAAATGTCGCTTTCCTGTGGAGCGATAACATGTTCTTCTTTGCCCGTAGCGCCACAAGAAATTTTGGTCAAAATTATTATACGCTTTCCTCTTCAATAGATTGTTTGTCTTGGTTTTTCTTGGTATTTTTCAAATCCAAGCTCTTCTAAAATTGGTTTGATTGTTTCTAGAGGAATAAAATCTGACTCTGTGTTTGGATATAATTCTACAAATTTGATGGAAAGCCCGTGTTTGTCTGCTAGATCAACCAACGCAGAAATATCTTCTTTGTTGTCATTACGTCATTTTACTACGGTTGCATTGAGTCTGATTAGTACATTTGGATAGAGTTTTCTCATAAGCTCTATATTGTAAATAATGTGTTCTAATCTTCATCTTGTTTGGGTAAGACTGGAATATTTTTCTTGATTTAGGGTGTGAAGCGAAAGGTTTATTCTGTGTATTCGCTTTCCTAGTTCATGATGAATGTTGAGCAAAGATCAATTGGTTACTAGTGTAATTTTTGCTCAACGATCATGTAAAAGTTTGCACAAACTTTCGATTTTGGAATACATAAGCGGTTCTCATCAAGTCAGACTTACGTCTTGGATGTTTTGTTGTTGTCTTACCGTGTCGTACAAAAACAGATAATCTTCGTTGTTGAGTGTCTGGAAAATATCGTGTGCGACACCTTCGTGATGACAAAAAGTACAACGATAATTACATTTCTCAGTTAGAATAAGTCTAAGATCTCTTTCGTTCATGGGGGATTTTTAGAAAGTAAAAGCGATATCTTTTGATATCGCCTTGAATTGTAAAAATCCCGATATAAGAAAAAAACTGACAAAAGTAGGACAAAAGTTTAGTCAGTTGGTAATTAAGTTTTTCTAGGTGTTGTTTTCAATAATTTTTTAAAAAAACTATTTGTTTTTTTGTCAAAAAAGAAATTTTCCTATATAATTGATGTAATAAATTTATTTTCTATTCATCAAAAATGAAAAAATCACATCTTCATAGCCTTAGTATAATTACTTCTTTTTTGGTCCTTTTTACTAGTTTTTGATTTACTTATCAAGCCGACAGAGACCCTACTTTTGATACAGGTATTTTAAAGGGAAATTTTGATTCTTTTGTTCAAACTATGGCAATACAAAGTGATGGGAAGATTATTATTGGTGGTAATTTTACTTCTTATGCAGGAAATTATTGAAACTCAGCCAACAAAATAATTAGATTAAATACTGATGGCTCCAGAGATTATTTGTAGGAAAACTTAGCGTTGTTTACACTTAGGAGATAAATATCTCTTTAGTTGTT
>CAZZEA010000073.1:0-4564 GCA_964652925.1 uncultured Candidatus Peribacteria bacterium
TGAAAACTTGATTATCAAGAATGATATAATATACTACAAAACAACCTCAAAAAAGAAATCCAAGAAGAAGTTTGAATTGAAGTTGATAGTATAAAACTTATAGGAAATTTTATGACTACAACAAAAAACACTATAATTTATCTAACTTTTCACTGTTTACGAAAATTTGGAGAAGCTAGGGCTTTGGAGGATACCGAAAACATTAAATGGTTACATTTGGAAGAATTAAAATCATTTAATGAACCAAATATATTTCAGGAATTTTTACCATATATCTCATAAATTTTATCATTAACTTTATTATCATGGAAAACCAAGAAAACTCTTTATTGTACAACCAACGCCACTCATTAGCTCACGTACTAGCACAAGCTGTACAAAGAACCTTTGATGCAGGGGCTACGCTTGGAATTGGACCAGCAATAGAAAATGGAATGTATTATGACTTTCTTTTTTCTGAAGGAAAAAAATTGGAAGAAACATCACTCAAAGATATTACAAAGATGATGCAAAAAATTTGCAAAGAAAACCAACCTTTCCATAGAATAGAATTGACCTACGAGCAAGCAAGACAGATTATTGAAATGTTGTGAGAAGAGCTCAAAATAGAACTTATTGATGAATTTAAAACAGAAGGAGAAACCGTTTTCTCATATTATGTGAATACTATCAATGATGCAGCAAAAGAGAAATTGCTTGCTGGAGTAGACCCTGAATATACAGAAAAGTATCAAAAAATTACTGATTTTATAAAAGCAATACCTCAATTTACAAAAGTAATTGAATGAAATTTTGTAACATTTTTGGATATGTGTAAAGGACCTCACGTAGAAAGCACAAAAGAAATTAATGTAGATGCTTTTGCTTTGGAAAAAATAGCAGGAGCATACTGGAGAGGTGATTCAAATAATGTAATGATGACCAGAATTTATGGTCTTGCATTCGCTTCAAAAGAAGAACTAAAAAATTATCAACTGATGATGGAAGAAGCAAGAAAGCGTAAAAAGTTTGATTTATTTAGTTTTAGTGAATATGGACCAGGATTTCCATTTTTTCACAATAATGGAATGATTATCATCAATGAGCTTCAAAAATATTGGAGAGAAACTCATACAAGAGATGGTTATGAAGAAATCAAAACTCCAATTATGCTCAATAAATCTCTTTGGGAGGTTTCTGGGCACTGGTCATATTACAAAGAAAATATGTATATTAGTGAAATAGATGAACAAGAATTTGCTATCAAACCAATGAACTGTCCAGGATGAATGCTTGTTTACAAAACAACACCCAAATCATATAGAGATTTACCACTCAAAGCATGAGAATTTGGACAAGTACACAGACATGAAATGTCAGGGACTTTAAATGGATTATTCCGTGTTCGTACTTTTACTCAAGATGATGCACATATTTTTTGTACTAAGGATCAATTTAAACAAGAAATCAAAAATGTAATTGATTTGATATTTGAAATGTATGCATGTTTTGGTTTTGAAAAAGTAAACATAGAGCTTTCTACAAGACCAGAAAAATATGTATGAAATCTTGAAGACCGAAATCTTGCTGAAGAAAATCTCAAAGAAGCTCTTACCGAAAAAAACATTTCATATCAAATCAACGAAGGTGATGGCGCTTTTTATGGACCAAAGATTGATTTCAAAATTCTTGATGCTATAGGAAGAGAATGGCAATGTGGAACTGTTCAATTGGATTTTGCATTACCAAAAAGATTTGAACTAGAATATATAGCAGAAGATGGAAGCAAACAAACTCCAATTATGTTGCATAGAGTTGTTTATGGATCACTTGAAAGATTTTTTGGAATCTTGATCGAACATTTTGCTGGCGCATTTCCATTGTGGTTAACTCCTACACAAATTCAAATAGTTCCTGTTGCAAAAAAATTCAATGATTACGCAGCAAAAATCAAATCACAAATGATTGCTGCAGGTCTCAGAACACGTATAGATGAAAGTGACGATAGTTTCTCAAAAAAAATTAGAAACGCAGAATTGATGAAAGTTCCTTATATTTTAATTGTTGGAGAAAAAGAAGAATCTGACTGAACTGTTAGCATTAGAGTCTACAAAACTAAGGAACAATTGGTTATGAAGGTTGAAAAATTTATTGCCGAGAAAGTGAAAGAATATAAAGAAAGAAATTTATAAAAAATTATATTATGATCAAAACCCTCGCTATAGAAACAAGTTGTGATGATACTTCCATAGGAATAATTTCTTTTGATGGAGATCGTTTTGAAGTTGAAAAACTTCTCGCCTACTCACAAGTAGCAGACCATCAAAAATATGGATGAGTGATGCCAGAAGTGGCTTCGAGATTGCATAGCGAAAAAATAATTTGAGTATTGGACGCAGTTGGGTGGAAAGAAATTGAAGATGTCGACAATATAAGTGTGACTACCCACCCAGGACTTCCTGGATCACTCGTGGTAGGAAAAACTGTCGCAACAACACTTAAAAGCTGGTATAACAAACCTTTATATGAAGTAAATCATATTCACGGACATATTTTTTCTTTGCTTTTGGAGAGGAATCTTAGTGACTTAAAATTTCCTGCGGTCGTTTTGACTGCGAGTTGATGACATAATGATTTGTATATTATAACAAATGAACAACAAACATTTCATATAGAACACTTGGGAAAAACATTAGATGACGCTGCGGGAGAATGTTTTGATAAAGTATCGAGAATGCTTGGAGGACCATATCCAGGATGAGTATGGATTGGAGAAATGGCACTTAAACACAAAAAAAAATTGGAAGAATTTAGAAATTGTAATAAATGCGAGCCTGTAAGTTCTGGAATTTCTTTCAAAAGAATCTTCCTTACTAGAGAATCTCTAGATTTCTCATTTTCTTGAATGAAAAGCCAAGTATCGATATTGATAAAAAACTTGGAAGAAAAAAATATTCCCCTGACAGAAGATCTGATTTGTGAAATTGCTTATGAATTTCAAGAAGCGGTTATTGAAGTATTAGCAAAAAAATTGGTAAGAGCCTGATCAAAATATGAAGCGAGAACCTTAGGAATTTCTGGTTGAGTCTCTGCAAATGATAGACTTTGGGAATATGCAAATGGATTAATCAAACATAAAAATTATATACATCTGGATTTCAATTTGGTTAAACCTGCTAAAAAAGTTTATTCTACTGATAATGCTGCTATGATTGGTGTTGCTGGAATTTTGCATCAACAAAATATGATTTAAAAACAATTATTCACTATGAAATTTCTAAAAAACTTATTTAAGAAAAAATCTTCTGTTCTTGTTATCTCTTGAGGATGGGTAAGATGATTTTATGCGTTATGAATTTTGAAAGCATTGGAAGAATTAGATAAGAAAAAAAAATATCTGCAATATATGGCGTAAGTGCTGGAGCTATCATTGGTACTTATCGAAGTGCCGGATATTCTGCTGATTGGATTTTTGAAAGATTTTCAAAAATTTCTCTTTTTGGATTAAAAACATTAAATTTTCTTTCAAAAAAAAGCCTTTTAAAAAGTGATTTTATCCAAAAAATTTTTGAAGACGATTTGCCAAAGACTTTCAAAGAATTAGAAATTCCTTTAGCCATTTGAGCTACTGATACAAAAAAAGGGAAATATATTCTTTACAAAAAAGGAAATCTGGTTACTCCTCTTTTGGGAAGTATGGCTATTCCTGGCGTTTTTCCGCCAATTTTGTTCCAGTGAAATACTTTGATGGATGGAGGCCTTATAAATAATTTTCCCGTAGACATCGCTAAAAAAGACCATCCAACGAGCTATATTGTCTGAATTTTTCTCAATAAATTTATAGAAAACCAAAAAACTTCTTCTATTCTTGATAATTTATCTTTGAGCTATGAAATATTAATGAGAGCTAGGGATATGGAAAAATTTCATCTTGTAGATGATTTGTTTTATAGAGAATTGGATCTTTCTATTTTGAGTACCAACAAAAAACAGATGAAAAGTATTTTTGATATGGGATATAAAGATGCTAAGAAAAAATTTTGATAACAAAAAGCCCGTCCATAAAAATGGACGGGCTTTAACAAGAGCAGAATTTCTACTTAACTTTGAGCTTTAATAATGCTTTGAGGTCTTTGTTTAGCTCCTTAAGCAGCTCTGCCTTTGTTTTTGCAAAAGCCATCTTATCTTGGGCTATATACTCCCAGATGGTTTGCCTTTTGGCTTTTATCAATGCCATATTTAGGATTCCCTGAATATCACTCGTGTACGCCTTCATAGTTTTTTTCTCGAATGGAAATTTCCCATTCGCAAGAGCAGTAAACGAAAGTGTCGGATTCTTATCAAAGGAGCCCGCATTGATGTTGTTTTCAATAGCATCAAGGATGCGTTCAATATCTGCCCTTACGCATTCTCGTACTAAAGCATCAATTTTGGTATTCTTTAAGCTATCTATATTTGTCTTCTCCAATTGAATGGAAGCAAATATATCTAGCACCATTTTTTGGTATTTTTCAACCAAGATAGTTTTTGTATCACTCGCATTTTCTGTTTCCTGAGCGAAGGCAGGAACTCCCATCACGACTAT